>JASJXV010000063.1 GCA_030123805.1 Gammaproteobacteria bacterium | reverse complement strand
ATCCGGTGGGCCGCATCCGGTGGGCCGCATCCGGACAAGAGCTAGATAGTATCTCATTAGGTTGTAATGATCTTTAAAGTACGTCAGATTACTTTCGCATCATTGGGTGAAGATCGGGACTGACCTGTTACGGTCGCTGAAACGAGCCCTGGGGAGAGTGATCGGACCACAATTAAGTGATCTTTGATCAATATCATTTTATTTATCTTTTTAGTGGATATTATATTTAATAATAACAAAAGGGCTGTTTTTAGGTTAAAGGAAATAAGTGCACCTGGACCTGGTGTATCCTTTAACTCTGAACAGCTCTTTTTATGAGTGGGCTATAAATTTGACACTGTATTTGGAGACAAATATGCAGACATGCCAATTCAGTTTGTGAATTACCAGGAATACACATGACAAACCAATCTCAACTGATAGATGTAGTGGAAGCCGATACTGTTGTCCCGGAAGTAAGGGCAGGTGCGGTACTGATCCAGGAACATATTGTAGAAATCGTGAGCGATTCCGGAGAAGGTGCCCAGAAGTGTGGACAGACCTTCGGAACCGTCAGCGGGAAAATGGGTAATGGCGTATGGACTGTCGAGATTATTCCCGCCGAAATTCAACCCCCTGCCAGGGAGCCCGAAGGCGCTAGTGGAATCCGGATTCGCTTTGGCTCGAAATATATGACCAATATGGGTGATGAGGCCGATTTTGTGGTCGCCTTTAATGAGCAGGTTCTCAAGGGACGTATCGAGAGCGGTGCGTTCAAGAAGGGGACTGTCATTCTATTGGAAAATATGTGGGCGTCAGACCCGGCAGAAGTGATTCGAGAACAGTACCAGCAGGCGGTCGCAGAATACAGAGAAGCCGGTTTTATAATTCATGAACTGGCCATTGAACGGGAATGTCTGAAACTGGTTTCTGACCCGCGCAAGGGTAAAAACATGTTTGTGCTGGGAATGCTTTGTCATATTTACAGCAGAGATACAGAGCGTGCCCTGGCTGAAATTGCAAAGATCTTTGCTAAAAAGAGTGAGACTGTAATCAGGTCAAACCATGACCTGTTTAAAGCCGGTTATGCTTTCGCCAGAGAGAATGTTGACTATCATTGGGAGGTTCCTCCTTACACGCATGATGAATCCAAGCCACTGGTCGTAATGAGCGGTAATCAGGCCATTGGTATGGGGGTCATGGCATCCGGCATGGAACTGGTTTCCATGTACCCCATCACACCGGCAACATCGGCATCCCACTACCTGGCCGATGATTTTCATATGACGGGAGGATTTGTTCACCAGGCAGAGGATGAGATTGCAGCTATTGGCTTTGCTATTGGCGCTTCTTACGCAGGCAAGACTGCCTGCACCATTACCTCAGGTCCGGGAATCGCACTCAAAACCGAGATGATCGGTCTTGCAGTGATGTCGGAAGTACCGTTGGTGATCGTCAATGTTCAGCGCGGTGGACCTTCCACAGGACTTCCGACAAAAGTTGAACAGGGTGACTTATTGGCAGCACTGTATGGTGCAACCGGCGATTCTCCCAAGATTATTATTGCTGCGGCAACAATTTCAGAGTGTTTCCACTTTGTAATTATGGCCCGTAAACTTGCAGAAGCATTCCGAATCCCGGTGATTGTCTTGACGGATGCGAATCTGGCGACTGGCGTACAACCCTTTGATCGTCCTGAAGCGACCGCGGAGTGGTTCGCAGGACCGATTGATCAGTCTGCGTGGGATAAAAATGTATCGGCATACGACTGGGATGAAGAAACGGGCTTATCTGACAGACCAATTCCCGGTATGAGAGGTGGCGAATATATTCTAACGGGGCTTGCTCATAACCGTCGCAGCAAGATCGCCTACGATACTAAATCCAATCAGCTTGGATGTGATATGCGAAGCCGTAAACTTGCTACTCTGGCAAGTACTTTGAATCCCCCTGAAATTAATGGCGATCCCGAAGGTGATCTGTTGGTGGTCAGTTGGGGTTCAACTCTGGGTACGATTGAGGAAGCCGTTGAGAGAGCAAGGGCGGAGGGACACAAGGTATCATCCATTCACTTGCGTTTTCTGTCACCTCTTGAACCGGGATTGAAGGCGATATTTTCTAAATTCAAGCATGTGCTTACCGTCGAAATCAATTACTGTGACGATCCCGACAGCCCCATGATCACAGACGAATCCAGACGCTATGCACAGCTGGCGATGATCTTGCGTGCGCAAACACTTGTGGATATAGACTGTTGGTCTGTCGTATCCGGGCATCCCCTGCAACCGGGAAAGATTCACGAGGTTATTACCACGCATTTAGAAAAAATGAAGGAGAATCCTGATGTTCGGACTTAAAGAGGACTGGTCCCTCGACGTTAACGAACGGTACTTCACACTGGATGACTATTGTGGTGCAGAACCCCGATGGTGTTCAGGTTGTGGTGATCCGGGGATCCTGACGGCAGTACATAAAGTTTGCCGGGATGCGCAACTCCTTCCGGAGAAGACCGTGGCAGTTTCCGGTATTGGTTGTTCCAGTCGGCTACCACACTACATGAGCACTTACGGGTTCCATGGTCTGCATGGCCGGGCATTACCGGTCGCCTGTGGGATCAAGTCGAGACGACCCGATCTGGATATTTGGGTGGCTACCGGAGATGGTGACTGTTTCTCTATTGGTGCAGCCCATTGGGTTCACGCACTGCGTTACAACATGGATATGACAGTGCTGGTGTTTGATAACGGTATCTATGGATTGACCAAAAAGCAGACATCTCCGACGACGCCTCAGGACTTTCCCACCAATACGCATCCAAGCGGTGCCTTGTTGCCGCCCTTGAACCCGCTCACCGTCACACTGGGGGTGACGAACATATCGTTTGTGGCTCAGATTGTCGACTGGAATGCACCGCTACTCTATGAAACCATTAAAGCTGCTCATGCGCACAGGGGCATGAGTTTTGTCCGCATCGTGCAACGCTGCCCCATCTATGTTGAATCCATTAGTAAAGACATACAGGACGATCCCGGCAAATTGTTACTCCTGAATCATCCGGATGGGATACACGTACCCGAAGGTGTGGAACGGTTGTTCGAAAATCATCAGGAGCATGATCCGTCTGATCTGTCCCGTGCCCGCGAGTTAGTACAAGACACATCCCGGATTCCCATCGGACTGCTGTATCGAAATCCCGATGCACAACGCTATGATGAAATGACCCGTATCGGAATGGAAATGACTGAACAAGAGAAATTGGATGGACTCAACGAAGCTCTGGATAAATTTGCAATCTAGGTCAGACATTACCATGCCATTAATAGACGAAAGCCAGGCAGATCCTGTAAAGCTTATCGATGAAGAAGTTTCTCTTATGCCTAACAATGATGTTGAAGGTACGGTAACGGTCGTTCCGGACAGACGAGACAGGGCTGCCGTGACTTTATCGACAGCACCAATGGATGCCAGTGAAATTGAAAGTGCGGTCACCAGGTTGCGCCGTTATCATCTGGGTGATCCTGATGCCGGTAAACAATGCACTCAAGTAAGTGATGATCTGTTACCTGCATTACTGGACCCATATCGTGGCAGGTCGGGTATTCGCTATGAATATCCACTGTATCTCCCTGGACCAGAGAACCCAGGAGAATCGCCTCTTGCCAGGCCGCTCGCCAGCTTTCTTGCAGATGCCGTTGCGACATTTGCGCCAGCACCTGAAGGCGCACGTATGCTCAGAGACAATCTGCCCAGACTGGAACGCTACATTGATCGGAAGTTAAAAAACGCGAGTAACCCGGTAGATGCCAAATCATTACTTGCTGAAGCCTGCATGGCTGTACAAGATGAGATTGATCTGGACGACAGTAATCGAATTCGCTTACAGCAGGATTTGGACCGGCTTATAGAGGCAGTGGAATCCGGTTCCCAATTCCTGGGTTACGGTCCTTATGTTGCCATCCACCTGCTGAAATTGGCTGTGCATAGCCATTCGTACATACAGCGCACGCAATTTGTGGCTGAAATTGACGAACGAATTCGCGGACTGAGTGAATTATTAGCGGTTGAGAGAGGAAAATCGGTCAGTTCGCTGGCACCTGACGCGTTACAGCAAAAGGTAGGTGCGGCGTCAAGATATATCGATACGAGAGCCTTTTCCGGTGTCATGGAACACCGTGCTCAGGGCTCTGTCAACATGTCTGCTGAAAGGAAAGGTCGAATCGAAAAGGTGCTTGAGATATTGGAGAGTTACGATGCCGATTCTGAAGAGATGCAGTTTGTCGCGGCAAAGGGTAGTCCCTGGCTATCCGGAGACCACTGCTTCCAGGTAACCAGCAGCGATGATCCCTGTGCCAGTGCGAAAACATTGTATGAGGAGCAGGCGGATACATATGCCAGGATTTTTTCCGCATGCCGAATTGCGCAGCTGGAAATAGATGGTATTTATGAGTCTGCGGTGCACGATTCCTGGTTTGAGAATTTTGACTGGGAAGCCTTCTCTGCTCACGAACTGCTGTTGATTCCGACTGTTGTTGCACTGGTGACGGCAGAACATATCGCGGGTGATGGCATGCTGTCGCTATCCAGATTACTCAATTCGAGAAAACCCGTTCAGGTACTTGCCTGGGTTGAAGCACATGGTAATCCCGGAGCGGGAAAAGAGGAGGATCAACTACAGAGCATTCGTACTGAATTGACCTACTTTGGTCTGGGCCAAAGACAGGCCAATGTGGTGCAGTCCTCAGCTGCACGTCACGAACATCTGCTGAATGGTTTGCAGGCAGCGTTGAGCAATTCAAGAAGCAGTCTTTATTTGATTAGTACTGAATTTACAGACGGTGAACAATCACCGTTAGACCCATGGATGATGTCCAGCGCCGCAATGGAGAGTAGAGCCCATCCATTTTTCCAGGTCAATCGTGGCAGTGATGCTGAAGCAGACGCAGTAAGTTTTGATGGCAATACACAACCCGAAAGTGATTGGTCTGTGCATATGTTTTCCTATCAGGATGGACAGGGAGAGAAAGTTGAAATTGAATTGGCATTTACGTTTGCTGATTATTGTCTGTTAAAACCGTCACTCAAGGAACACTTCCGTCTGGTGCCTCCGGGATGTGAATCCGAAGATCTGATTGGCGCGGCGGCGTATCTGGATAGCAGCATAGAAAAACCCGAGCGTGCAATCCCATTTATCTGGGGAGTTGATGCATCTGGTCTGCTGTTCAAAGTGGTGGTATCTCGAGCGCTGATGCTGGCATGCCGTGATCGACAGAATTATTGGCGATCCTTGCAAGCGCAGTGTGGTATTCGAAACAGGTATGTGGAACAAGCACGTCAGGAAGTGCGTGCAGAGGAACGCGCCAGTGCCGCAGAGGAGCGTGAGAAACTCATTGGCGAATATGAAAGTGAATTGGAGCGGGTAAGAGAGGAAGCAAACCGGGATGTCATGGGTCATCTTGCCGATGTTCTGGTTGGATTGGATGCCGCCACGCTCATTGCAGGTGCCGGAACAGGCGCAACGGCTGACCGGGCCGAGGCGCCTGCGGCTGAAGTTCCTGATCAGGCAGCAGATACAGCTGTGGAGGTGGCGGCGGCTGAAGTGGCGGAACCGGAAGCTGCCGAAGAGGATGATATCAGCTTCGATGAGCCATGGATCGATTCAATTCTGTGTACGACTTGTGATGATTGCATGACTATCAACAAGTTGCTCTTCGTTTACAACGAAGACAAACAAGCCTACATTACTGATCCCAAACTGGGTACTTATGAGGAGATGGTGAAGGCTGCTGAGATCTGTCCTGCGCGCTGCATACACCCGGGGAACCCCCTTGATCCCGGCGAAACCGGACTGGATGAATTGCTGCAACGAGCTGAACCCTACAACTAGTTCTTGTCCGGAATTGAAGTCCGCAGGAGTTACTTCCTTGGTAAGTGGTTGATTAATATGCCTAACAGTTTATGTAACTATTGCATGTCTTATTCAGATGTAACAGTATCCGGACAGGAACTAACTCAATGAGTTTCCTGATAGCACCGGCCATCATGGTCGGAATCGGTTTATTCTTCGGCATCATCCTGGCGGTATCTCATCGCCTGCTCAGAGTAGAAGAAGACCCTCGCATTGAAGCGACCAACGGCATGCTGCCCGGTACTAACTGCGGGGCTTGTGGGCAACCGGGATGTCTTCCATTTGCGGAAAAATTGGTGGTTGGTGAATTGGAACCAAGTAAATGTACGGTGGCCAGTGCCGATGATATTGAAAACATTGCTGACTATCTTCAAATCGACGCCGGTCGACAGGAAAAGCTGGTAGCCCGGCTTCGCTGTGGAGGTGGAAAAGCGCAGGCGCACCAGATAGCGGAGTATCATGGTTTCGAGGGCTGTCGTGCAGCAGCAGTAGCCTCCGGAGGTGGAAAGGGATGTTCCTGGGGGTGTCTCGGGCTCTATGATTGTGAGGTGGCATGTACCTTTGATGCGATCCGCATCAACTCTAACGGTTTACCTCAGGTCGATATAGACAAGTGCACGGCCTGCCCGGATTGTATAAATGCCTGCCCCAGAGATCTTTTTGAAGTTGTTCCCCTGAGTCAAAAGCTCTATGTGCAGTGCAGTATTCCGTTGGCCGGTGAAGCGGCAACAAGCCTCTGTGCAGTTGCGTGTGATGCGTGTGGAAAGTGTGTAGTGGACGCCTCTCCTGGTCTTATCCGCATGGAGAACACTTTGCCGGTTATAGATTATTCAACTAATGCAGTCGCCACACCGGAGGCAGTATTTCGCTGCGCAACCGATTCTATAAAATGGATAGAGGGTAACCAGTTCCAGGAACAGGAGAATCTGCCCATAGGAGGCCAGAAGAAATATGCCTGATCTGACAGATACGGCGGTCCGCTTATACCGCAGACTATTCGGTGATCAAGCCGCGTTATACGATGCTGATGAAATTCCCGGTCTGGTACTGGATGGCAATAATGCAGTTGCGATCTCGGAAGCGGGTATCGTTGAGAATGCAGTATTTGCGGGGTCATTATCCGCATCTACTTTAGACACCGCGTGGCGGTCAGAACTGCACAGAGCAGTGTCCAACGAGTACGGCGGGGTGTTATCCGCACGCGGCGTTGAAGGTCCGCGGGGTGCAATTGCGTCTGCAATAGGGCTTGCTCTAACAGGCAGACGAACGACTGCTTTTCTGTCGGGGCAGGATATGGCATCTGTGCATGATTTATTGGTAAATGCAGCCGGAAGACATCTGCCACTGGTCATTCACTTAACCAATCAGTCTCTGGCTGCACATGGTGGCGTGAAAGGAAGTGGCCATGAAGCATTCCACATGAGTACGGACTCGGGATGTTTTACATTATTTGCCTGCAACGTACAGGAAGCTGTGGATTTTACCTTTATTGCCCGCAGAGTGGCTGAGCAATCCTTGATACCCGGTGTGGTGGTAATGGATGAGGAGCAAACTGCCGGCGCGATACAAGACGTTAAGCTGTTATCCCCGGCTCAGGTACGAAGATTCCTGGGACCGCCTGCAGAGAAGATTCAGGCACCTTCAGACGCACAGAAACTTTTGTTTGGCGAGTCACGCCGACGGGTGCCCGTTTGGCATGATCTCGACCGTCCCGTTTTGCAGGGCGCACTGTTTGGCGCCGAGAGTTTTGCTTTGGGTGCACTGGCAAACCAGCCTTTTTTCAGTGACGATCTGGATGCAGCGTTCACCGAGGCCTTGTCACAATTTAAACGGGTGACTGGCAGGCAACACGAGAGGACTCGTAGCCATAATCTGAAACATGCGAAGCTGGTGCTTGTGGCGCAGGGATCTGCGGTGGAAACCGCAATAGTTGCAGCTGATTATATGGCCAGAGAACATAAGACTCAGGTAGGCGTGCTGGGAATAAATTGCCTCAGACCATTTCCAGCTCAGGATATTGTGCAGCAACTCAGAGGCAAACAATCCGTGGCTGTGTTGGAGCGGTTGGATACGCCATTAGCTGGAGACCCGCCGCTATTGAGAGAGATCAGGGCTGGTCTTGACCGGGCGTTGGAGGCACAAGTCAGCGCCAAGAATTCTGCAAGTAATAGCGGCTTATCCGTTAATGAACTACCTCAGTTGCACTCCGTCATATATGGCATGGGCGGCTTGCCGTTAAGAGTTGCTGACCTGTCAGCCTTGCCAGAGCACCTGAGTCGTGCTGATGTCAGGAGGACCGCGCTGGGGGTCAATTTCCATAATCCGGAAAATACCTACCCAAAACGACAGGTCTTGTTGGATGCATTGCAACGTGCTTATCCGGATATGCAGAATTCCGGATTGCGCAGCAGGGAAAAACTCACCGGATTGTTGCCCGCGGACGCCTTTTGTATTTCCGTGTATCGACTCAGTGGACAGGGGTATGAATCCTTGTGTCTTGAAGCGAGTGCAATGCTGTACCAGATTCAAGAGGGATCAGTGCGAAGCAGAGTCGGTGTTGGCTGGCAGAGATGGTCCAGCCGATGTGTTGATAGAATTGCCTATGCAGAAAATAGCCTGTTGGATCCGGGTGATGAATGCCCGCTAAACATGGCAGTAATCGCGGTAGAATCACTGCCGTCCATGCCGACTCAAGCACAACTCAAAGTGACCGAGAATCTTGTCGAAGGTGGCACTTTGCTGATAGCCGGTGTGCCCCGGGATGCTGATCTTTGGGGTTCACTATCACCGGTACTTCGTCAACAGATAAAGTCTCTGCAGCTGCGCGTATTTTGTAGCTCGCCTTTGGCGTCAGCTGATGGCTCAACTGCAACGAGCGCCGATGAGTTGAATCAGGAATATCTTCTGGGTGGGTTCATGAAGACTCTCCTGGAAGTCAGGCTGCTGGATGAGAAACAGCGGAAGATTTTTTCAGCACGGGAAAACATTCTGCACAACCTTGCGGTAGAGAAAAGAGATACTCTTTTGAACGTGTTCCTGCAGGGCTTTGAGAATGTATGGGAATTCGATTGCAGTAGGGTGACTGCGGGCGAAGAAATTTGTTCCGGAGCACCGGATGAACAGGCGCCCATTGCCGTTCAGCATCTAATACGCAACGATGACAACTATGACAGCTTACCCCGATTCTGGGACCAGGTTGGCGTACTGTACCGGGATGGCAATGAAGAACAACTAACGGTAGACCCATTTCTGGCAACTGGAACTGTAGCGCCCCTTAGTTCAACATTTCGTAATTTCAGCGATTCAAGAACATTCATACCCGAATTTAATAGTAGCCGTTGCACAGGTTGTGGTAATTGCTGGACGGTTTGCCCTGATAGTGCCATTGGAACGGTGGCTATATCACCGGCAAATCTGATTGATATGGGTATTCGTCTCACGGGAGGAACCGCTCTGCGTCAAATTTCTTCCCAACTCAGCACCCGCATCGTAAGCCAGAACAAAGGTAACGATGATCCACTGCCTACAGCAGGAGAGATGCTAAAAGAAGCCTACGCGTGGTTGGGTGACAAAATGACCCTGGCGGAGGATCGCAAACAAGCAGTTTCGGAGGCGATGGATGGTTTGAACGAAACTATTGGACGACTAGCTGTAGCCGTTACCAAACCGTTTTTTCACGACGCGGAAGCCGTTAAGAAAGATAGCGCTGAACTGTTATCTTTGGTGATAAATCCCAATAGTTGCAAGGGCTGCGGATTATGCGTTCAGGTGTGTGAACCGGATGCACTCAATCTGGTTGTACAGACTGAAGCAACAGTGGCAGAAGCTCAGGATCTGTGGAACATCTGGGCGCAAACTCCTGACACACCTGCCGAGACAATTGAAAGAATTTTCGATGATCCGGAAATGAGTTCAATGGCAGCGACACTACTGTCTCGCTATTGCATGCTTGCGATGGCGGGTGGTGATGGAGCAGAAGCCGGATCCGGAGAAAAAATTGGCATGCGTTTGATTCTGGCGACCGCCGAATTCAGGCAGCAACCAGTCGCTAACCTGTTTGCCAAAGAAGTCAGGCGAATGGGTGATGCAATAACCCAGCTCATCAAAGACCGATTGTCTTCGGTGTTGCCGGTTGAAGACATAGAAAAACTGGAGCGAGGTCTCAATAATATACAAACGCCAAGGATCGATCTGGCGACATTTGCGGACAAAATGGAGTCTGACCTGGATACCCATTCAGTCGATACGTCAGCTCTGCGTCGCATGATAAATCTGTCCAGGGATCTGACGGATCTGCATTGGCGCTTGACCAACGGACTAAACGGATTGGGACGGGCCAGATTTGGCCTGGCGCTGGGTCCGGGATCCGTTGCCGCATGGGCTGGCAGCTTTCCCAACAACGCCTTCCAGGTTCCGGTGGTAGTTGACATGACGGGTGATACTGCCCAGATAGCGGCTGGGCTTCTGGAAGGCCAGATTCGTGAAACCTGTGAAATAGTCGGGCTCATCAGGAAGGCAGAACTTGAAATCGATAATCCTGCCGGTGCTGAGTTCATTCGATCCACGCTGAATCGACTCACCTGGCAGGATCTGACCGAAGAGGAAAAACAGCTTTGTCCGCCACTATTCCTGGTAGGCAGCGATGATCTGCTTTCTGGTAGGGGACTATCACAGGTCGTCTGGTTATTGAATTCGGATCTGCCGATCAAAATACTGGTCATGTCGGAGCTTGGGTTTGGGTTGACGGCAGGCCAGCCAATGCAAACATCAATGGTTCCACTGCAGAATCCGAGTGCAAATTTGGGTATGTTAGCAATGGCACAACGGCATGCCTACGTTGCTCAGGTTTCTATCTCAGAACCCGATCATCTTCAGTCCAGTGTGACGGAAGCAATTAAATTTACAGGTCCTGCCCTGATCAATGTAAACGCTCCCAGTCCGGAACGACATGGATTTAAGCAGAATCAGACATTACGGCAAGCGCATCTGGCTGTAACAAGTCGAGCCTTTCCATTGTTCAGATACAATCCTGCAAGCGCTGGTGTTTTCGGTACAAGAATATCACTACAAGGCAATCAGGATCTGTTAGAAACATGGACAAAAACGGCGGCAGGGCAGTATCTGACACCGGCTCATTGGGCATCTGCAGAGAGTCGATTTAAGCCCTGGTTCTCGATGCTTGCGGATGATGCCCCCACACCGACAGAGATGTTGGAGTGGATGGATTTAAACGAACGATCGCGCAAGGGTAAAACCCCGTATATCGAGGTGAGTACTGAAAATGAGGCGGAAGATGCCATTCGTTATTGCGTTGATCCCGGGTTTATTCATGTTGTAGAGGAACAGCGGCAGAGCTGGCAAACATTGCAGGAACTGGCCGGTCTGGTCACGCCATTTACTGACAGGGTCGAACAGGAAGTGCAGGAAAAGCTTGAAGCTGCACATCAGACTGAACTGGACGCGCTAAAAAAAGACTATGAGCAACGTATCATCGAGATGCAACAAAACATGAAAGTCGATATGTCAGGCCATGTTCGCGATCAATTGGTAAATTTGATGAACCTGCGACCGCGCCGCAATACGGACAACGAGTCTGCAGAAAACCAGTGAGTCATAAAAATTGAGTTTCAGCATGAATCCCCTACGTTTGTTTCATAAGAGTTTTGATCATGGTGTGCATCCTGCACACCTGAAGGAGCAGACCTGCGATCTCCCTATGCAACGCGTGCCGTTTGTGAAGGAATATTTAATGCCGCTGGGTCAGAATTTGGGTGCTCCCAGCAAGTCGATAGTCCAGATTGGTCAGCGGGTGAGGAAAGGTGAACTGATAGCCGAGGCAGCGGCTTTTGTATCTACCACACTGCACAGCCCGGTGACAGGAACGATTAAAGAGATTGGCGATTTCAGAAATTTCGATGGCAATTTTGTTCCTGCCATCAAAATAGAAGCCGATATCTATGCTACCCAACAGTCCGACGCGGGCAATCCAATCGAGTGGCAGTCGCTGTCCATCGATGAATTTATTCAAGAGGTACAGAATGCCGGTATTGTTGGTATGGGAGGCGCCGCTTTTCCTACGCATGTAAAGTTTGCCATTCCAGAGGGAAAGAAAATTCGCTACCTGCTGATCAATGGTGCCGAATGCGAACCTTATCTAACCAATGACCACCGGCTTATGATTGAACGACCGGAAGATTTGTTAATGGGGGCTGAAATCGTTCGGCAGAAACTCGGTGCAGAAGAAACGGTTATTGGAGTGGAGAAGAACAAACCTGAAGCCATAGCTGCTTTGCGACAACATATCAAGCCGGGGGATCCGGTTCGCCTGGTGCCATTGCATGTCAAGTACCCGCAGGGCGCCGAGAAGATGATCATAAAAACCATCTTCAATCGTGAAGTCCCGGCGGGGCAATTACCGCGTGACGTTGAAGTTAATGTCAACAATGTGAGTACTGTTGTAGCCATTGCCGATTACTTCGAACGAGGTAGACCGTTGATTGAACGGATTGTTACTGTCTCCGGTCCCGGTATTACATATCCGGCTAATCTTATTGTCCCGCTGGGAACCCCGGTAAGGGAGTTGCTCCGATTTTGTGGTGGTTTGACCGATGCAACCCAGGAGGTAATCATGGGCGGCCCCATGATGGGCAGACCCATAGCAACACTCGATTCGCCGATTACCAAGGGTAGTTCGGGAATACTGGCTTTCACTGCCGCAGAGACATCACGGCGTAAGGAATATCCCTGTATCAGTTGTGGTCGCTGTGTAGAAGCATGCCCATATTTCCTTAATCCCGCACGGCTGGCCCGGTTATCCAGAGCAAGACTCTTCGACGAAATGGTTAACTACAATGTCATGGACTGTGTCGAATGTGGTTGCTGCACCTTTGCCTGCCCGTCCGCAATTCCTATTGTTCAGCTCATCCGTACCGGCAAAGACGATTTACGTACTCGCAAAGAGACACCAGCATGAATGCGAAGGATCCGGAATTACTTTTAGAACATGCCCCCTTATTGCAACAGGGCATGTCAACTCCACAGGCTATGCGGGATGTCATCTATTCGCTGGTTCCTGTCACACTTGCCGGGATCTGGTTTTTTGGCCTGAGTGCTCTGCTGGTACTGGTAGTGAGTATATTAGGCGCAATGTTGACTGAATGGGTTTTCAGTTCAGCAGAAAATAAAACCGAATCATTGTGGGACGCCAGTGCGTTGGTTACCGGTTTGCTGCTGGGGTTGACACTACCACCCGGCCTGCCGTTGTGGATGGCCTTTCTCGGTGGTGTTGTTGCTATTGGCTTCGGTAAAATTATCTGGGGTGGTCTGGGTAATAACCTATTCAACCCGGCCCTGGTCGGTCGTGCTTTCCTGTTGGCCACATTTCCAATCGCCATGACAACGTGGAACCCGGTCAGTGATGTGGACGGGTTTTTTATGGTGCATGCAACCAATCTGGCACTACCCTTTATGCATGTTGAGCCTGATGCAATGACCTCAGCCACACCATTGGGATTGTTCAAGTTTGAGCAGGAAGCCACTCCCATCATAAACCTCTTTCTGGGAAACACATCCGGCTCTCTGGGAGAAACAAGTGGTTTGCTACTGCTGCTCGGGGGCCTCTACCTCTGGTGGCGACGTGATCTTGATTGGAGAATTCCGGCGAGCATCCTGCTCACGGTTGTCGTATTTTCAGGGATTCTCGGGCTGTTTGACGCGGAAAGATTTCCAACGCCGCTGTTTTCACTATTTTCCGGCGGCTTGCTATTGGGAACCATCTACATGGCAACTGATCCGGTGACATCGCCTATCACGCCTAAAGGTGCGTGGATATTTGGCTGTGGCATTGGTTGTCTGGTTGTCCTGATTCGGGTTTGGGGCGGATTACCCGAAGGTGTTATGTACGCAATCTTGTTGATGAATGCAGCAACACCATTGATTAACCGGTATACACAACCAACAGTCTTTGGTCGTGGTAAGGAGCGCTCATGACTAGAGATAAAGCCGATGCCGCGAATCGCCCTGATGGCCGGACTGCTGCTGAGTCAGAACCCGGTTCATTGCGTCTCGTGGCCACACTTGCGATTGCCGGTTTACTATCAGGTGTGGCTATCATAGGTATATTTGAAGTAACTTTGGAGACTATTACAGCAAACAGGGCAAGAGAGTTACGCGAAGCGGTATTCAAGGTTCTGCCTGGCGTGGAATTAATGCAGAAGTTGATTTACAAAGAGAACAAGCTGATTGCGACCAACGAGCAGGAACAAGATGAGCTACCCATCTATGGCGGTTACGATAGCGAAGGCCAATTTATCGGCTATGCAATTCCAGGAGAAGGTCCCGGCTTTCAGGATACAATTAAGATATTGTATGGGTATAAAGCCGACACACGTAAGATTGTTGGCATGGAAGTTCTGGATAGCAGGGAGACTCCGGGGCTGGGTGACAAGATTTATAAAGACGCAAGTTTTGTGGCAAATTTTACCAACCTGAGCGTTGAGCCGGAAATCATTGCGGTGAAAAAAGGTAAAAAATCAGCGCCCAATGAAATTGATGCGATTACGGGTGCAACCATCTCTTCCAAGGCAATAGTAAAGATAATTAACAACACCAACCAGATCTGGCTTTCCAATTTACCGGAACCAGGTCAGGAACCGGAACTGCTGGTAGTGGAGGAAGAGAGTGCCGCTGATACGGGGCGGGGGGAGTAGTCCCGTGAAATTCATGACGCCGAGACGTCACAAAGTTGTCAAGCAATTTAGTGATCCCAATAATCACCTGATCTGAACTGAAGAGAAAAGATGGCAAAAGACCAAAACCAGAACTATGAAGAATTTGTCAAGGGCCTCTGGCGGGATAATCCGGTATTTGTACAGGTACTCGGCATGTGTCCCATGCTGGCAGTAACGAATTCGGCTATCAATGCTCTGACTATGGGCCTGGCTACTTTTTTCGTGCTGGTGGGATCGAGTTTTCTGGTTTCCAGCCTGAAACAATTCATTCCCAAACAGGTGCGGATCTCCAGTTTCATTATCATCATTGCGACGTTTGTAACGGTGATTGACTACACCCTGTTAGCACTAATGCCTAAAGTACACAAAGAATTGGGTGCATTTATTCCGCTGATTGTAGCCAATTGTATGATTCTCGGACGACAGGAGGCATTTGCATCCAGAAATACCGTTAAACTGGCAGTGATGGATGCCATGGGCATGGCATCGGGTTTTATGATTGCCCTGTTCACGTTGGGCGCGATAAGAGAAATTCTGGGTGATGGCGCTCTATTCGGGGTCAAACTATTTGGAGACAATTTTGAACCCTGGATCATTATGATTCTGCCACCGGGTGGCTTCCTGACACTGGGACTAATTCTGCTTTGCTTCAACTGGTTCACGGTGCGTAAACAGCAGTTCCTGGAAAAAGTCGCCGCCGCAGAGAGGAGTGGTGCCTAGTGGATAATCTGTTCTGGATATTCATCAGCTCTCTGTTGATCAACAATTTTGTACTGACCTATTTCCTGGGTTTGTGCCCTTTCCTTGGTGTCTCAAGTTCGTTGGAAACATCATTCCGTCTGGGTATGGCGACGACCTTTGTGCTGATTATCACTGCCCTGTGTGCCTGGATTCTCAATACCTACCTGCTCATTTATGCACCCTACTTGAGATTGGTGAGTTTTATCGTTGTTATCGCCAGTACAGTTCAATTCATCGAAATGGTAATCAAAAAACTCAGTCCGGTGTTGTTCAGAGCGCTGGGTATCTTTCTGCCACTGATCACCACCAACTGCGCGATTCTGGGCCTTGCCATTTTTGCTACCAACCGAAGCTATGGATTAGTGGAAGGACTGATTTATGCCCTCGGTGCCGGGTTGGGATTTACCATTGCCATGGTGCTTCTGGCAGGGCTGAGAGAGGAATCGGAGCTGTCTGATGTGCCCGCCTTAATACAGGGAACAGCCATGAATCTTATAATTGCTGGTATACTATCCATGGCTTTTATGGGATTTGCCGGTCTATTCAGTGCCGTTTGATGTGGGCAACATGAATCAGGCCTGCCAGGGGAAAAGTTTATGTTAGGTTATCTTTATCCATTGCTGGCTATAATTGTACTGTGCTCTTTGTGGGCAATATTCCAACTCTGGTTGAATAAAGTTGATCCGGATAATCAAACCGCCAGCCATGAAAGTGTCTGCGGTGGTTGTGAGGAACCTTGCGGCAGGGAAGTTCCGGGTCAGAGCGATTTGGGGTCAGAATTTTCCCGATAGAAGCCAACCCGACAGAAAATTCAGTATTCAGTTCATCGCCTTGTGGATGGCATTACAGACAAGTTCCAATTCGGCCTGGGTTAACTGCGGGTACATAGGCAAGCTGAGTATCTCCTGACAAATACGATCTGTTTGTATTAGCGGCATTGGAGCATAACCAGGATTCATGTATGCGGATTGACGATGGACTGGTTTTGGGTAGTGAATGGCAGTATCAATATTCTGGTTCATTAATTCTGATCGAAGGTCATCTCTGGCGCTATGCCGGATAACAAATTGATGGAAGACGTGCTGTGCTCCCTTTGCGATACGCGGTAATCTCAATGGAAGGTCTGCAAGATTCTGAAAATAATAGTCAGCGATTTCTCTCCGACGCTCATTGGCAGGTCGAAGATACTTCAACTTCACGCGAAGAATAGCGGCCTGTATTTCATCAAGACGACTGTTAAATCCCTGGATTTCACTGTTGGCGCGGTCCCGCCAACCATACTGGCGCAACAATAAGCACTGTTGATAAAGACCTTCATCGCTACAAACAATCATGCCTCCGTCACCAAGCGCTGCAAGGTTTTTTGTGGGGTAAAAACTATAGCAGGCAGCTTCACCAAAACTGCCAACCGGCAGTCCTTCGACGGTTGCACCGTGAGCTTGTGCGCAATCTTCAATAACGGTAATTTTATTGCTGGAAGCTATTTCCATAATAGTGCGCATATCCGCCGGATGACCATACAGATGTACAACAACAATTGCCGCTATGGGTTCTTTGAGTTTTGCGATCAGCCACTGCAAGGATTTGGGATCCATGGTGAAGTCCGCGGATATATCAACGAACAGGGGATCTGCACCAATCCGTCTGATTGCAGCTGCAGTTGCAACGGCTGTGTGGGATACGGTGATGACGTTATCGCCTTGACCCACACCAACGCCTCTTAGAGCAATCTCTACGGCATCGGTACCACTGGCTACGCCGATTGCGTAGGGCAACTGATTGAAGTTCGCATATTCCCTTTCGAACTGCTGACATTCTTCACCCAGCACATACCAACCACTTTCTAAAACACGGGATATGGCCCCATCTATTTCGGACTTGTGCGCCTGGTAACTGGCTTTTGGACTGCATTGGGGGATCATCAGAATCCGCGGATTCCTATATGTAGTGTTTCATGTTGGATCGATAATAGGAGACTGTGCGTCGCAAGCCCTCTTTCAGGTCAACCTGTGGTCCCCAATTGAGAGTGTCTGCTATTCGGGAAAAGTCTGAATAGTAGTCACCTATGTCAATTTTCTTGCGTTCCTCAGGGAATTCTTCAACTTCATAACCCGATTCACCGAATTCGGACAGACACTCCGCCAATTCCAAAAGAGTAACCACTTCCGATGAGCCAAGGTTAAAGACCTGTCCGATTGCATTCTCGTTAGAGGCGGACAATAGAAAGGCATCAACGACATCATCCACGTAATTGAAGTCTCTTTTTTGGCTGCCACCCCACACCTTAAAAGCTTTACCTTCAAGTAACAATCTGATCCAAATGCCTACAAATGTTTGTCGGGCATCAATAATCCGCATGCCCGGTCCATAAGTGTTAGTCAACCTTAGGACGCTTGTTGGGATATTATAAACATCCTGATACAGCAGATGAAACCACTCACCGGATGTCTTGTTAATACCATTAACATCAACCGGAACAATGGGATGGTTCTCGTCCACGGGCAAATACTGGGGGCGACCGTATATCTGCCTGGTCGAGGCAAAGACTATGCGGATATCAGCGTTATGCTTCCGGCATGCCTCCAGCGTGGACAGTTGCGCTTTGGCATTTATCTCGAGGTCATCGATTGGATTGTGCATGGAATCGATGTGGCTGGTCTGACCCGCAAGGTTGAACAGGTAATCCTTGTCCCTCACCAGATATCCCATGGCATAAGTGTCTCGTACATCACAGATATTAAATGT
>JASJXV010000179.1 GCA_030123805.1 Gammaproteobacteria bacterium | reverse complement strand
CCAGACTAATAGACTAACATCTAGGAGGCAATCCGAGAACAGTCTCGCCGTCACCCAGGTCGCTACCCTCGGATTCCTCCCAGGAGGCAATCCGAGAACAGTCTCGCCGTCACCAGAAAGCTGCTCAGGATCCCTAATTTGCAGAATTCTGCTCCTATTTGGTACTCTATCAATTATCTCTAGTTTCCCGGGTTACCCACAATGAATACACATTTTGCCACGCTTTGGGAGCACATCTCTGATATTGTCCCTGATCGGCCGGCCCTCGTGCATGGCAACACCAGAAAAACCTGGTCGGCATATGATAACCGGGCAGCGCGCATTGCCACGGCACTGAGTCAGGCAGGTTTGGGAGTTGATTCGAAAATCGGGCTCTACTTGCATAATTGTAACGAGTATCTGGAAGCACAGTACGCAATTTTTAAAATTCGAGCCTGTCCGATTAATGTGAATTATCGTTATCTTGACGATGAACTGGTCTATCTTCTGGATAACGCCGACGTCGAAGCTATCTTCTTCGAGGCTTGTTACGCAGAACGAATCCAGCAAATAAAAAAGCGGCTTCCCAAACTGCGTTTGTTGATCCAGATCGATGATGGTACAGGTGACCTTATTGACGGGGCAGTTGGTTTTCAAGACACCATTGACAAGCACCAGCGCCAGGATCGAATTCGGCGAGATCCGTCTGATCTTTATATGATCTATACGGGTGGCACTACCGGCATGCCCAAAGGAGTGATGTACGAGAATGGTGCCTTGTGTTCTCTGCTGCTAATGGGTTATGCCTTCAGAGGCCTGGAACCTCCTGAAAGCCTGCAAAATGTAAGACAATCTATTGAGAAACTGCATGCACTGAACCAGCAACCAGTGTCTCTTGTTGGCTGTCCGCTGATGCACGGCACGGGCGTCTGGCTGGGGGCAATGCTGTCCCTTAACATGGGGGGCAGCGTTGTCACAGTACCCAACTTGAAATTTGATCCTGATGAATTGTTGCAAACGGCTGAAGATGAGCGCGTAACGGATTTGGTTATCGTCGGGGATGCCTTCGCAAAACCCATCGCTATTGCCCTGGAATCAGCCAAAAAGAAAAACCGGCCATACGAAATCAGTAGTATTCAACGGATTATCTCGTCCGGTGTCATGTGGACTTCCGCGGTCAAAACCAAATTACTGGAATTCAATGACATGACCTTAATCGATGCCATGGGTTCTTCAGAAGGCAGTATGGGGATCTCTATCTCCACCAGAGAGATCGGTAATGAAACCGCAAAATTCACACTAAACGATACTGCAAAGGTTTTTAACGACGATGATCGTGAAGTGGCGCCCGGTTCCGGGGAAGTAGGAATGATAGGAACTGCAGGCGTTGTCCCACTTGGTTACTACAAGGATCCGGCAAAATCTGCAACCACCTTCCGTGAAATAGACGGTGTGAGATACAGTTTTCCAGGTGATCATGCAACGATTGAGGCGGATGACTCCATTAGGCTCCTGGGTCGGGGGTCCATGAGCATCAATACGGGAGGTGAAAAGGTCTTTCCTGAGGAGGTCGAGGAAGCGGTCAAACTCCACCCGACGATCTTTGACTGCCTGGTTGTGGGTGTGCCGGATGACAAATTCGGTGAACGAGTGGTTGCGATCGCTTCATTCAAGGAGAAGCACTCAACGAGCCAAGAGGAGATCATCAACATGTGTCGTTCTATCCTGGCGGGCTACAAGTTACCCAGGAAGGTCATCTTTGTGCAACATGTTGAACGAACTGAAAATGGCAAGGCCGATTACAAGTGGGCACATGCCACCGCCATGGAACTGTTGATCTAGCCCGCATATTTCATGAAATATGCGGGCTAGTCTTCCAACGAGTAGGCGTGAACCGCAGTGTTATAAAACAGTGCCGATCTTTCAGATTCCGAATATTTCGCTGACAATTTCTTGAAGGCATTCCAGAGAACGTTGTAGGAACAGGTGGTTTTGTCTACCGGAAAATTGCTCTCGAACATACATCGATCCGCTCCGAATTGCTCGATACAGAATTGGTAAAACCGGCCGGTTGTGGCCACCAATTCGTCAGAAGTGGGCGGGCGCTCTTGCCTATGCCAGTCATAGCCATTTATCTTCATGTTAATTCCGCCCAGTTTGAAAAAAACGTTCTCGCATTCTCTTAACTGAATGATCGTGTCTTGCCACTGCTCAAAAACCTCATCAAATTTCCCGGCATAAGGACCGATCCCAAGCGGACCGCCAAAGTGATCCAAAATGATGGTGACGCCGGGGAAGGATCTGGCGAGATCAACAAATTCATCCATCTGCGGATGATAAAACCAGGCATCGAATGTTAAGCCCAACCTTTCCAGTACGGAGAATCCTTCTCTGAAACTCCGATCCATTAACAAGTGTTCCGACGGTGAACTATGGGAACTGCGTATATCATCGTGGGCATGCCATGCACTGGCATGTCGTATTCCCCGGAATCGATTCGCGCTGGCACCCACATGTCCCCATAATACCGCTTCGACTTCTGCCCCCAGAGTCAGATCAGCAAAGCTGACAATAGCATCGGCAATTCGCGCTGCCCCGTAATTACCGGAAGCACTCATGGCAGCGATTCCCTGGACAAATTCGGTTTCCCCCAGCGGTTTTTCACTTTCCGGACCCTTGGCGCGATACATGGAACCACATTCTACGAAAACCGTTTTTAGAACCTTGTGACCGGAACCGGTATCTGCAAGGACTTCATCCAGCATATATCGGCTATCCGGGTAATCCCACAAATGATGGTGTGGGTCACAGATAGGCAACCCGGGTTCCAGCGTCTCTTCCAGGGTAAGATTCAACCACTCGTCTTCAGTCATGCCCGCTTTCCTCCTGCAGGTGATCAACAAGATTAGAGGAAACCAGCTCCAGCTTGTCTATCACCAGAAATTTTGACAACCCGGTGTTGTCCAAATGGTACTGATAGAATGGGTCAGCGCTACCATCAAGCGTTTGTGCCAACGCCTTTCAACATTCGCTGCTATCTGGCCATGGCGTACAAAGTAGATTGTAGTTGGTGTTGCTGGTACGTCATTGTTAATAATTGACGTATCCCCGTCTACCATTCACCTGTATTTTCCATACTTTTCCAGGGTTCCTGAACCGGTAGTGGATCTCCTGCCTGTAATATTTCAATAGAGATGTTATCCGGCGAACGAACAAACGCCATGTGGCCATCTCTTGGGGGGCGATTAATGGTTACGCCGCCATCCATCAATTTCTTGCAGAGCGCATAGATATCATCCACAAGATAGGCAAGATGGCCAAAGTTGCGTGCCGCACCGACTTCCTTCTCATCCCAGTTGTGAGTCAATTCAACTTGTGCCGATTCGTCGCCTTCGGCCGCAAGAAATATAAGTGTGAAACGACCTTGCTCGTTGTCATGCCGCCCCATCTCCTTTAATCCGAGTTTGTTGCAGTAAAAATCGAGTGATGCGTCCACATCCGTTACCCTTACCATCGTATGCAGGTATTTCATGATGTTTCTCTCTCCCGTGTGGTTATTGATGTTTAATAGTCAAACTCGAATCTGCACTTCCACCTCGATCGCCACAGACACATCAAGCCAGGAACCTCAAGCGGCGAGTGCACTTAAGGAAATACATGCCTTTCCTGCTGGATTACCTCAAAGTCCTGTCTCAAGAGATTAATGATGCCGTTCTTACCTCCCATATGCAGTGCGCCAACGATTACCAGATAGGTACCGGGCCGGTCCAAATACTGTCTGATTTTGTCCACCATTTTCATATTCCTTGCATCTATCAAGCGGTTTAGCTGCACTTCCAATGCCGGATAACGTCTGATCGGTCTGGTTGCGATGCGAAATATCTCATCCTCATCGCCCTTTTGCCAGGCAGCAATCAAGCGTGCCAGATCACTGGATGTTCTGTCTACTTCCTGGAGACTGGCACGCAGTGATAAATCCTGAATCTCCGCCGGATCACTGGCGAGAATGTGCATCTGTTCGCCAAATGTTTCCAGTTCCAGAATTTCTTTTTTACCGATTGCCTTGTACAAATAATGCTGATCAATTCCCAACTCCGGGTCATATCCTGCTGAGGATAACAACTGCATACTGATCTGAAGAGATATAAACCAGGGACGTAGATTATTGTAGGCACTCAATTGCTGACCCGTATTATTAAGATAATCTTTGAGTAGATCCAGCGTTTCGGGGGAGATATTCTCTTGCAGGCTGCCTGTCTGATAGGTGCCCATCTGTTGCAACTTGATTGAGATTTCCTGTTCGGAGATGGCGTTTAGATTTACTTCCACCACCAACGTATCGGCTTGTTCAAATGCCTTGTCGAACTCTTCATAAAGGGGGTAGAAGTCAGGCGTAAGGGCATGCATTGATCCCAACAGATAGATGTGGGAATTATCTGACTGAACTGACCACAAACTTATCGGGGAGACCCGACTCTTGACTCCCTGGCAGCCTGCGATGGAAATAAAGCAAATCAGGATTAGCAAGCGTCTCAATAGCACGATGTTATTCATCTATTGCAGATCAAAACCACCAACCCAGATCGGACTGGTCCAGCCATAAACATCATCGGACTGCCTCACCTTGAGATAGTAATAATCTCCATGATTAGCGGCGCCACTATCCGTGAATTCGAAACGATAGCTGCGATCTGTACCTGGATTTACTATCTCCAGTTCAAACCGGTCGGTATAACCATTTACTGGAAGTTTGCGAACTACTTTACCTTGAGACAACTCAATCAACGATACTTTTTGTCGCACAGGCGGTGTGGTAGAAGGCGACCGGGTTAATGGCATCTCCGTATCATATTCATGCCCCCCTTTGATATTGATATCAAACACCAGATCTTCTGTGATGCCACTCACCTCCACCAGAAAGGCACTATCAGCCCCTCTGGTTCGCGTCACGAAATCTACACGACGAGAGTTCTCCGGATTGATCATCACACGTTTTCTTGCTACTTTTTCAAACCCGGGTGCAAGTATTGATTCGAACTCGCCCCCATTTAGCTGTACATAACCTATCCATTCTCGCCCCGGGCGCGGTAGATCAAGCTGCTCATTCAGTGGTACCGAAGCGGAATAAACAGTCAACCTAATCCATAGCGACTCAGCCAAAGCTGCTTCTTGTGCCGGTCGGATAAACGATTTCTGCCACACAGGATTGCCATTTTTCAGAACCTCTATGCTATCCAGGGGACTGGTTCCAATTACCTCTCCGGATATGTGTCTGGTTTCCGCATAGGGTATCCTGTCGCCCATCTCTCCTCCATTTACGGAGAATTCCAGAATCATTCGCTGCCCGGAAGTTGCGTATGTCCTGGCCGATTTGAGAGATCTAAAAATACCGTCTATCGGATTGCTGCTATTATCGCTAACCACTGCAGTCAGTCCGCCAGAAAACAATGTTGGGTCAGTTGATTTAAGTGTTCTTTGAGTGGCGGTAAATCCTGTGCGAAATCCCCGATCAACGAATTTTCTTCCGTACCACTCAAAGAAACCCCGATCTGATTTGATCTCCACTAACGACACCAGTGCAGGATCTGCATAGCGCCAATCTCCGGGTTGATCCGTGTTGGGAATTATCAGGATCCGATTGTGGTCACCCAATTGTCGCATTTTTTGATAGAAACTTGTGAGCTGCCCTGCATCGTGTTGTGATATAAGCAACG
>JASJXV010000178.1 GCA_030123805.1 Gammaproteobacteria bacterium | reverse complement strand
TGGAATACAGATTTTCTGCATTGTCACAATGTTACTCCCTTTGCTTAAATGGCAGATCTACTTGTTTGAAAATAAATCTGTCCCTTTTTCTGTTCTGCCGTTTCCGTCCATGTAGGGGTGAATGTAAACGAATACCCAGTGCGCGAGCACCACACGAACAGCGGGGTGCTCTTCTTCTTGTATGTGTCTGAAGAGAGCAGGCATGCAGTCCAGCACAGCTTCTCTCCTGAGTGGTACGTGCATTGAATTGCGAATATAGACCTGGTCATTGCGATATCCTGCAAGATCGCTTGCCATCAGCAGACCGGCTTGGACGCTGGGTCCAAATAGAGCACGGTACCAGTCACCGTGATCCTCATCGGTGACGATGCCCGCCTTTTCACTCGGGATGCCAAGAGGTTCTGGGAAGATCTTGATAATCTCCTCCCGCATGCTCTCCCAATTGGTGTGAATGCGATTTATGTACGGGGAACGCTCTCGCATCTCGAGAGTAATGGTCAGTTGGTCTTCGAATGGATTGGTTTCGGTAACAGTGTATCCGGCTGCTCGCATTGATTTGATGATGTCATCAGCAACGCGGGAGCGGCCAATGTTGCGAAATGCACCGGCGAGTCGGCCGGCGACCCAGCTGTGTCCGCCGTCTAGCAGCGCGGGAAGTATCTCGGAGGCGTCCCGGATTACGGCAAGCGCTGTGCGTGCATCGTTCCGTGCGCTTTAGATCCGCTGAACGGATGGCTATCTTGCCGTTGTCCTGTAGCGATTTGAGCTTCTCCAGGGCGTTGGCGAGTGATTAGGGAGATATTGAATTTGCAGTGGAGAGGGTCCTGAATACAATTTGATGGGGAAGGTACCGATAGAGAACCCGACACAAAACCCGACACAAAACACGACAATATGCTCGTCATATAGGCGCATAAAATACCCCAATAAGAGTATATATATCTGATATATATAATGTAAATCACTTTTCTCATGACGTTAATAAACCCGACATTTATCACGTATTAAATTTGATTTAATAGGTGTAATATGGAAGGCTATGAGTGTCGGATATTGAGTAAAAAGACATGACCGATCGTAACGAAATGAGCACTAAAATGGAGCCGCTCTTAATCCGTGAAGACGCAAGGCAGCGAGGCGAGCTTGCGGACCTTGCATTGGTGCTCACAGCGAAATCCACGGGTCTTAGAAAGAGCTTGCCACCTAAAATAGTTAATGCACTGGCAAGCCTGGTGCGCTCAATGAATTGCTATTACTCGAATCTCATTGAAGGTCATGATACGCACCCGATCGATATTGAACGCGCGCTCGATGAAGATTTCAGCAGCGATCCAAAGCAGCGCGTTCTGCAACTAGAAGCCAAAGCGCATATTGCGGTGCAGGAATGGATTGATGAGGGCGGACTTGATGGTAGAGCGACCCAAACTGAAGCCCTTTTAGAAACCCATAGGAGATTTTGTGAACTCCTGCCTGATGAGCTTCTATGGGTCGAAAATCCTGAAACCAGGCAGCGAGAGAAAGTAATCCCCGGTGCACTGCGAGAAAGCGATATCATCGTCGGCAGGCATGTTGGTATTAGTCCTGGTGCGTTGCCACGCTTTATGTCCCGATTCGAAGCAGCGTATTCTAAGCTTGGTAAGTTTGATTCCATCTTAGCAGCAGCTGCCGCTCATCACCGACTTTTATGGATCCACCCCTTTTTGGATGGCAATGGCAGAGTAGCAAGGCTTATGTCCTACGCCATGTTAAGAGAAACGTTAGACACCGGTGGCATCTGGTCGATTGCAAGAGGTCTCGCCAGAAATGAAAGCGAATATAAACAACACCTTTCAAACTGCGATTTGCAACGCAGAAATGATCTAGATGGCCGCGGCGAATTAAGCGAGGAAGCCCTGGCAGAATTCACGAAGTTCTTTTTGAAGGTCTGTATCGACCAGGTGGAATTCATGGAAGAGCTGATGCAGCCCCGGCGATTGAGAGACCGAATCATGATCTGGTGCGAAGAGGAGATCAGGGCTGACGCATTGTCGCCCAAATCAGAAAAAATCCTGAGCACATTAATACTGCAAGGCGAGTTGGCAAGAGGCGACGTCGCGGAGTTGCTGGATACAGGTGAGCGTAGCGCACAGCGCGTCACCAAAATACTTCTGGATCGAGGCATCATTAAATCGCGGAGTACACGTGCACCATTGCACCTGGCTTTCCCAGCAAGCCTCGCATCACGCTGGATGCCGGGTTTATTTCCGGACAAGTAATTTCTGGAAACTTTGGGACTGTAAATGGGGGAATAGGAAACATAGGGATCACCGCGATGAAAAACAACCCACTGCCAATATATCTGGATCACAATGCCAGCACTCCAGTCCTGACCGAGGTAGTCGATGCCATGCTGCCTTATCTTCGCGAATTTTGGGGTAACCCATCCAGCACCCATGTGTATGGCTGGTCTATGCACGAAGCGGTGGAGCATGCCAGGGGTCAGGTTGCCGGGTTGATTGAGTGTGACCCCGGTGAAGTGTATTTCACCTCGGGCGGCACAGAGGCCAACAACCTGGCGATCCGTGGTGTAGCTGCGGCCAATCAAGTGCGCCGTCATATCCTGACCTCCGTTATTGAGCACCCCGCAACGATCGGTCCTTGCGACTGGTTGGCGCAGCATGGGTATTCTGTATCTCGTGCGCCGGTCGATGGCGTTGGTCGGGTGGTGACCGAGCGGGCACAGGAGTTCCTTGGACAGGAGACTGCGCTGGTCACAATCATGCACGCCAACAGCGAAACCGGCACCCTCCAGCCAATCAACGAGATTGCAGAATTGGCGCATGGTGTGGGCGCACTGATGCACACGGATGCCGCGCAGTCGTGTGGCAAAATCAAAGTGTCTACTGTCGACGCGAACATTGACTTACTGTCGATCGCGGGTCACAAGCTGTATGCGCCGCAAGGTGTCGGCGCGTTGTTCGTTCGCGAGGGTACACCGATCAAGCCACTAGTCATCGGTGCAGGCCATGAGCAAGGTCTGCGACCTGGAACCGAGAGTGTCGCCTCGATCGTCGGTTTTGGACAAGCCTGTGAGATTGCCAGGAGTAGCCTGGCGGAGGAGGGTGAACGTGTGAGTGGCCTGCGTAATCGACTCTGGGGGTTGCTCAGCGCAGCAATTCCCGGCATCGCTATGAATGGTTGCCCCACTGATCGACTTCCCAATACTCTGAACGTTCGTTTCCCGGGCGTATCCGGCAACGCCCTGTTGGCCGCCTGTCCCGGGATTGCCGCTTCCACCGGTTCCGCGTGCCACGAAGGCGCGGACTGCGCTTCTGAGGTGATCCTTGCCATGGGTGTTCCGGAATCCGAAGCGATTGGTGCTGTGCGACTTTCGCTCGGCCGACTGAATACCGACGCAGAGATCGAATTGGCTGGTGCCGAGTTGATCAAGGCGTGGAACTGCCTGGTGTAGGCGCACCAGCAGTGCGCGCTGGATTCCCTGATGCGCTTCAGCCCACGATTAGTCGCAGGCGATCATGTACCTTACCCAGTTCATTGACCATGGCGTTACTGCGGTAAAAGCTGCCGTCAAATTCGACCTTTGAATCGCTGAAATAAGCACGCATAAGTTCAATACATTCATCCATACGGTTACCGCGAGTGCTTAAGTCCTCACCCAGGGCTTCAAATTCAGATTCTTGCCAGCCTGCGCCGATGCCAAGCCGCACACGACCGCCGGAAAGCGTGTCGAGTGTACTGATTTGCTTAGCGACCAGGACAGGTTGACGTTGTGGCAGTACCAGCACTTCTGTTCCCAGGCCAATTTTTGAAGTAGCAGATGCAACAAAAGATAGCGTCATCAGGGCTTCAAGCACGGGCATTTCAGGGGGATACCTCGGTGCACTTTGATGTTCGGTTGGATAACCCATGATGACGTGGTCGAACATATCCAATTGATCGTATCCGATATCTTCGATGCCCTCGGCCAGGCGAATAACGCCTGCTCCACCCTCCCGATAGCTGACGCTGGGGAATTCAACTGCTAGTTTCATGATGGTCGCCGCTTGACCCCTAAGTTGCCCCAAGCTGCACTAGATCGTCAGCAGGAATCGCGTCCTAATAAAAATTTCAATCGTCATCAAAGCCAGTATAAGTCACGATATCATCGTTCGGGGTACGTCTCGATTTCACATCATTGGCGGCAAAATCGAAATTCGGGTAACCCATGGCGATACAGGTCATGATGACCTGGCTATCGGGAATCTTCCCATGTTCCCGCACCACGTCGGATTGCATAATGCCCTGGCCGTTGATCACTGTGCCCAGACCCCGGCTCCAGGCAGCCAGGACGAAGCCATAAGTTACGGCGCCCAGGTCAAAGTGGCTGATGGTTGCAGGTTCAAGAGATTTGTCATAGGTCATGACAACCGATACGGGTGCATCGAACTGGCGAAATCCGCGCATCACCCAGTCCTGCTTCATTTCCTTGTCATCCCGCGCGATCCCCATCGCCTCGAAAAGCTGGACTGCAATCTCGATCTGGCGCTGACGATGTACGCCTTCATAGCCGTGCCCCATTGGGATCTCCCGGTTAACCTTGGCCCCGGCCAGCATCCGTTCGGTATTGCCCTGGCGAATTCGCTCCAGCGGCTCGCCCGTAATCACATGAAAAAACCATGGCTGTGTATTCATCGAAGAAGGCGCGCCCTTGGCTATTTCGATGATTTCGTCAATCACTTCTTTTGGCACAGGGTCGGGTTTATAACCGCGAATGCTTCTTCGTTCTTTAACCAGTGTTTCAAATTCCATTACGAAAACCTCAAAAAAATCCCCAAACACATGTGGCTCGGGTGCTGACGGGTGCAGGTACTAACCTACATGAATTCCCATCGCCAGATCAACCCCTGTATATAACTGCACCTCATAAGAGATTGGTGTCAGCAAAGGCTAAAAGAATGTACGCCGGAAACCTGACGCTTTGCTCGATTCCTCAATTAGAATGCCTTGTATTTAGTGGCGACAGCCGTTTTCGATTGTGGTGTGGGGCTTGCGATCCAGCTCGCGCTGAGAGAAAGCGGTATCGACGTCCAGGGCGATCGCCGCAGAATCCCGGAGTGGTGAAGTGTCCGGAGAGTTCGAGTTTGAAGTGTTTTTCGGTGATCGTGAAGACTTCGATCAGGGCAGGAACATCAAGTCATGTGCGATCTGTTATATGGCCAATACGATGCCAGGGAACCAGGTGGCGAACCACAACGATGGACGGAGCAATAATCGCAGCACATCCGAGTTGTTCCGGAAGACCAGGAACGATGGCAACCGAGGTCGAAAAGGCTCCCGACACCCTGTTGGGAACCTTTAGCCCGACTACCCTACTTACGCTCTCCCCCCCTTTTTGACTGTGAGGAACGGTTGCTGTGGTAGTAGCACTGTTCCAACAGCCTTAATACTTTCATTATGAATATTCTCTATTGACTTATTGAATCGCTGCTAACCTGTCAGGTGATAAATTTATTGATGGCGCCTCCATTATCCGACGTCGTCACCTGTTTCTTCATCAGAGCTTTCCTCCGCTGCATCCTGTTCACTGTCTTCTACAGAGTCGTCATCGGATTCTTCACTGCCTGCATCATCCTCTTCTTCATCACCGTGCTTGCTCTTATTTTCGTCCGGCGTATCTACCTCTTCATCATGGTGTTCGCCGTCGTCCCGCGTATCTTCCTCCT
>JASJXV010000177.1 GCA_030123805.1 Gammaproteobacteria bacterium | reverse complement strand
CCGCAGGAACGATCGCCGCCGCAATCACAACTTTTCGATAAACCATACTGACTGTCACAACTGCGAGATAGAGCGTCGGGAGGAAAGCCCCGGAGCATTCAACGCTTGTCTGAATAGAATATGGTGTTTATTCTTCCTATACACAGCAGCGCTGCCGAGGTTTCCCGAACAATGCCTATCGCCCGTTCTTTCTCTTCACTACCGTCAGGGAAGTTCTCAATGGCTTTCGGTAAACCAGCTATAACCCAGCCATTGCCACGCCCCCAAAACAGCTTGGTTTTCGGGTAAGTACAGCCTTTTTTCACCCAGTAACTGTGATAAAACAATTTTTCGTCCGGATCCTGTAAATATCTGGCGAATAATGCGGGCTGTTTTCTTGCGAAATCGTAAAGTTCCTGATCACCGGACTCACGGCCGTACCAGCTGGTAAATACGCCGTACATCATCACCGAGTCCACCCATACACTTTTTGGGTAGAACCAGCTCTCCGGAGAGCTGCCCAGATGATTGGGCATATAATCCAAAATCCTCGGCGCTGTTTTCATATAGTCAACAACACGATCCACCACCGCCTTGTAACGGACGTCACCGGTTTTCAGGTAAAGCGCGTAAGCGGTCAGAGCCGGTGCGGCAGTATCAGACTGATCCACCCGGTAACCCCGGGCAATATGAGCGTCCATATAAGCTCGATTAAAATCCAGGTAACGGTCTTCACCCAACTCCTTATCGAGTAAAGTCAAGGCATAGGTATAAAGTGCCTCACCCCACTGCCATTTCACTTTCACCGGATCCAGGCGTTTAATCGATGCATCCGCAAGTTCAATAATTTTTTCAAACATCTGCTCTGTACTCATAAAGTAATAGCTGTCAGATACACTAATAAGAATAACGTAGATCTACACTATAGTGTCTGCGAATCACCCTCATATAAACAGGGCCTCATAGCGTGATAAATCATCACCCTCACTGTTATAAGTGATCAGTTTTTCTATTGTGCTGTCCTGGCTTTGATGTTCCTTTGATTTATCACTTGCAGTGACCTTAGTTTTGTTGTTTTTGGGCAGAGGTTTATCGCTCTGTGAGGTTCTTTTTTTACTTTTCATAATGGCACCTTGGACCTACCCCGCTTTGGTGGACAGGTTAGCGTTTGATTATGCGATGAGGCATTAGGTTGACTCTCGGTCTCGGCACCATCGCCGCTAATTTGGCAATGAAATCTAAGGGTATGAAGCAGCTACCGCGCCGGTTGCTGATAATGATTGGGAAAATGCCTAATGATTGTCATAGATACGCATGTATTAGTGTGGTGTCCTAATTTGACTGCATATTATCAAGAGTTAATCGAGCGCGGCGATTATCCTTTTGTAATACTGATTATGATAATAATTGCTCACTCTCACCGAGCATGACTGCATTCATTTTTCGTTCATGGCCTTTACTATTTTGTCGCCAATCGCTGATCCGACGTTGTAGCGTTCGTCTGTGACCTGGATGAAATTTGTCAGGGCAATCAGCTATCCACTCTCTCAACAGTGCCGCTGCAGTCTCCTGTGGATTATACTCAAGCCTGGACTGTAATCCATCCCAGACATCTGCGAAAGGATCTTGTCGGGTCCGCCAGGTTCTCGGTGCTTTACCACCATCTTGTTTTTCATGCCGCCTGTAAAATCGTTGGTGTTTTATACAATCACGGCTCAAAGTATCTGATGTCTGTTCATCCGTAAGCTCTTGCCGAGTGTTATCTGCATTCACGTCCATGAGAGTTTGATCTTGCTTATGTTGAACCCGGCTTCGAAGAATGCACCCGCTCTCATCGACAGCATGTTTCCACAGTTGATTCTGTGAATTGTCAGGAATAAGCAATGGGCTCAACCAACCACCCGGACATGGAAGGCATTGAAGCACTAAACCTGGCACTTGGGCATTATGAGGGCACATTGATCTTTGTCAGTCAGGACCGAGAATTTGTTTCGTCACTGGCCAACCGGATCATTGAAATCAAGAAGAATACCTTGCGAGCCAGCAAGATACCGGTAAAGTCGTTAATTCCTGATCCAGGATACCAGCACTCACTCAGCGGTAGCGGTGGCAATACTTACCTACCGCTGTTTCTGCTTCCGAGATTATTGTTTACCCTTTGTCTCTGGAGTGGCGATGCGCCCTAAAACAGGGTCAGGGCAATGATGTAAATTACCCCATTGACCATGAGTGCCAGCACCGTGTACGCCATGATGTCCCGGATGTGAAGCCCGGCTATCGCCAGCACCGGCACTGCATATAGTGGCTGAATGGAATTGGTCCAAACCTCACCGATGGTAACAGCCATGGCAACTCGGGGGATGTCCGCGCCAAGTTGAATAGCGGCTTCCGTCATTATCGGTCCCTGCACTGCCCACTGACCGCCTGCCGAGGGGATGAAGATGTTGAGCAATGCTGCAGAGAAAAAAGTCCAGATAGGCAGCGTTTCAGCCGTTGAGATTGACACGAAACCACTGACAAAAAGTTCGGCAAGACCAGACGCTGCCATCATACCCATAAGCCCGGCATATAGCGGATATTGAATCAGAAAAGGTCCGGCAATTTTTGCAGCGTTACACAGAAGGTCTATGTAATGGCGGCTTGAATCTGCAAACAAGAGTCCCAGAACAACAAAAACCATATTCAACGAGTTGAGGTTCAAAGAACCGCCATAGGCAAAATAGCGAATCACATAGAATGCACCAAAGGCCCCAAGAGCAAGTGTAATCAATCGTGCATTTTCCAGCTTTTGAGAGGGTGTCATTTGGATGCCGGAGGTCGGTGTTGCTACTTCCTCGGCGATGTCTGCCGACCTCGGCATCTCGACGATGTCTGCATCAGCCGGTGCGGCGGAGCTTAAGACTAGTGGTAGAAAAATCATGATAGTGATAACAATAGCTATACTCCAGGGCGAGAAAATGGTGTTCTCCAACCCAATTAAACCAATTTTTTCGACCAAAAAGTGGTCCGGCGTATTCAGGATAAGTGGAATGGAGGCCGACAAACCCTGCATTCCCACCACCGAACCAGAATAAGCACAGGCAACCAGCAGCGGAAAATGAATCCGAATACCACGCTCTCGGCAGTCCTCAGCGATGATGCGCGACAGCACTGCCGGAACAATCAACCCTATACCCCAGGAGATCAATGCCAGGCAGGCTGCCAAAAGTGTCAAAGCAATATAGGCAACGCGGGCTGAGGTGACCAAACCGGCCATCCGGATCAAGACCTTGTTAACAGGCCGCGTATGTGCCACGACATGGCCCAGCGCCAGGATGAGGATCATTTGCGCAGTGAAACGCAGCAGGCTCCAGTACCCTTCTCCCCAGGCATCAATGGTCTGGGTAACACCGAAGGGCGTAAATGCGACGGCAGCAGCAAAGCAAATCATCGTCAACGCAATGGCAATAACCAGAGGATCTGGCATCCACCTTTCAGCCAGGCGCACGAAAAAGCCAGTCATTATTCGCAGCATACGGGGTTTTCTCCTCATAGGTAATTTGTCGAAATAGTTCAGATCACCTTAACAAAGAGTCCACACGGGCACCACTGACAGACCTGGAAAGCACCATGCTAACCATATCTTTTAGTGCAGCTTCCGGTTCGTCACCGTTAATGGTATCTCTACTATTCGCCGTTATTACTCACTCAGCTGCTGACAATCTGGTTCGCTTGGAACACCGGCATGAATTGGTCAGCCAGCCGGGTATTTTTACTGGCAGTCAGCATAGGATTGCTGATGATCAGAGGCTGGCTGCCCTCTCACATGGCCTACGATCTGCTTTTCAACACGGTATACTATTTTGAAACGCTGGTATACGCGATGAGTTTGGGTGCACTCATCCTGGTTGCATTAGAAGACACACACCGCCAGCTTCGATCCCTTTTAGTTGCCCAGGTACAGACAGGAAAGGACGAGTATAGGCACCATAAAGACCCTTTTTTAACTAAATCCAATTTATATCGCGGATAGCTAAAGGTATTTTTCTCTGGCTAGTGGGCGTGTGCGTTATGGCCGTGGACAAACAGTAGACCCGGCTTGCCTGAATCGCCCCAGACCAGATAGTTAATTTCACAATCGTCGACATCAATCAAGTGAGAAACAGGTTTGATGCGAAGTACCTGGAGAGTCATCGCGGCCACCTGATGTTTTTGCGTGAGGAAGAAAAAGCGCTCATTACGCCTGAGTTCGTTCAGGCAACCACGTTAAGCGCGAGTCCGGATGAGTTGGTTGACCGCATCAGGCAGATATACGAGGCAGGTTATCACCAAATTGCGATCCAACTGGTGCCGGGAGAAGAGTCAGCGCTGGAAGACTGGGCTGAGGTGTTTGCCCGTGTTTAGGGCTGGTGATCAGAGCCTGGTGTTAAAAGCCTAACGCTTCTGATAGAAACGTTGCACATCGTGCTGGGCGTGTTCGTCCAGTATGGCATCCAGGGTCTTGCCGACTTTTGAACTGATTCGAATCTGTTCAAGCTTTGGCCAGGTCGCTCGTTTTCCTGCCAGCATCAGGTCGGCAACTTCTTCTTCGGTAAGCTGGGCCAACAGTTTTCTTGGGTCGACATAACTGAAGCTCGGGACAATGTTGACGTCACCTTTGTAGTCCTGGGCGACGACCGAATAGAACATGCTCATCGCCTTGCCAACATCCGGCACCGCGCGCAAATAGCGTCGGGAGAATTTCTCACCGCTCTTCAGACATTCGTGCGTGGAGTAGCGCATCATATTTTTTATGGGCTCGGGTAACAGCAGGTTATCTTCTACCGTCATCATCGCGAGTGCGAGCGGGTTTGCCTGGCTGACGATGTAGTGGTTCACGCCGTAGAGTCTTGCCAACCGTTTTGCCGGCAGGTCATCGGTCACCGCGCCGTCCACCCAGCGGCGACCTGGCAGATAGGGCTGGGTTTCACCATAAACGTTTTTTGCCATCAGCATAACCGGCGGGAAAATGCCTGGCACCGCGCATGAAGCTTGTACCGCGGATCGAATAAATACGTTAGGAGAAGTAATTGCGTTCATCAGGCGTGAAGTCTGGTGCTCCTCCAGCGGCGCGATAGTGACGCTGATCTTGCGGCCGGTTTTCTCAAAGCCTTCCTGAAACGTAATGTCGGGAATTGTCCTTTCCAGCATTAGCCGCAGCGTCGCTGAATCAATTTGCTTCAGCGCGCCATCCGCGCGGTCACCTGCGTCAGGAAACGGGTTCAGCAACTGGCCCTCGAACATGACTTTCAGTTCATCGTCGGTATGGGTTCCAACGATAGCCGCAAAGACGGACCCGGCACTCGAACCTGAAATAACGTCCGGCAGGAGGTTGTGTTCCAGCAGGGTTTTGATGACGCCGCCGTGAAAGTGCCCGAGGGAACCGGCACCACTTAACATCAATGCGGATCGTCCAAAGCAAAGGCTGGCGCGGTGAAAGAAATCGAGTTTATCTTCCCAGGGAATGACATCTTCAGGAACATTGCTGAGCAGTTTGAGGACATCGACGATCTCATCGACATATTCCTCGATCAGGTCCTTGGTACCGAATCTGGCGCGTTCGTACAGTGTGGTCTGGCCCATGCCGCCCTGATTGCCTTCATTTAACGCAAATAGCATCCCGGCGTAGTCCTCCCTGGTCCTCAGGTCACGCAGGATATCCAGCCATCCGCCGGACGTAGATGACCAGGCCGTGGACTTCGATGCCCACCAACAAGAGCCACCCGG
>JASJXV010000062.1 GCA_030123805.1 Gammaproteobacteria bacterium | reverse complement strand
TGTTGGATTACTTGCGAATTAATGTTGGATTACGAGCTGCGCTCTAATCCAACCTACTCGTCTAATCCAACCTACTCGTCTGCCTTAGTATTTCCCACCTGCATAGGTATCATGGGCACGCGCGATGATGTACCCCTGAATGTCCCGCACTTCTTCTCTGCTGATAACATCAGCAAAGCTGACCATACCCCTGTCTTTCAGGATGCCGCCCAGCACGATATCTTCAAACACCAGGTATTTCCCTGCGACCATATGTCTGAGGTCCGGCAGGACCCCCCCACCTTTCACTCCACCGCCATGGCAAACCGAGCAATAGCGTGCATATACAAGCCTGCCGTTTTCAACTTCTTCCTCTGTTGCCGTCAGCGGTGGTGGTTCAGGAATGGGTAAATCAGGTTCGATAGGTGGCAGTTGTGCTGTTCCGCCCAGCTTGAAGGCCAGAATTCTGCCGCGGTTTTTCTGTTTGATCTTCTCCGCTGAACCACCGGCGGCAAGTGGGAAAGCTCCACCCCAGCCAGCTACAACAGCGATGTACTGCTCACCAGCAACAGAATAGGTAACGGGCGGGGCAATAATTCCTGTCTGAGCAGGTGAGCGCCAGAGTTCTTCGCCTGTATCGGCACGATAGGCGATAAACTGACCATAGGAGGTACCCTGAAATACCAGATTGCCTGCGGTGGACAAGAGTCCGCCATTCCATGGGCCTGGGTGTTGTACTTTCCAAACCTCCTCCTGTTTTACCGGATCCCATGCAATCAACAGGCCCAGTGCCGTGGCGTCGAGACTGGCTTCAAGATCCTTATCCGGCAACGGTGCATTCAGAACCGGGTCAATACCGATATTCCAGCGACCCGGTTCATAGGTAAACTGCGTTTCATTGCCATAGACAAAAGGTATATCCAGTGCCGGAATGTAAACTAATCCTGTATTCGGGTTGTAGGTCATGGGATGCCAGTTGTGACCACCAAAGGGCGAAGGTTTCCGCAGTAAAGACGCCAGTGTTTTTTCCAGCTCGTCGGCATCCATGGCCTTCAATTGAGCTACCTGTTCTTTGGGGCTCAATTTTCTCAGTGGATGGTCGACCTGGTAACGAGCATTCTCGGTTTCAACGGGTCGACCGGTTTCCGCATCTACATGACTGGCCCAGGTGATGGGTATGTAAGGTTCAGCAGAAATGAATTCACCTGTGGCTCGATCCAACACGAAGAAGAATCCATTTTTGGGTGCTTGCATTATGACCTTTCGATTAACGCCATTGATCACCAGGTCGCTCAGGATCATATGCTGGGTCGCCGTGTAATCCCAGCTATCTCCCGGAGTAGTCTGATAGTGCCATACATACTCACCGGTATCCGGGTTGAGCGCGACTATTGACGAGAGATACAGATTGTCTCCTCCACCCGGGCTGCGTTCCGTTCTGTTCCAGGGTGCACCGTTACCAACGCCAATGTACAATAGATTCAGTTCAGGATCGTAGGACATGGAGTCCCAGACTGTGCCTCCGCCACCAATAATCCACCAATCACCACCACTCCATGTTTCAGCCGCTCTTTCCAGAGCGGGAGATTCAAATGGTTCCTCTGGATTGCCGGGAACGGTATAGAACCGCCACACCTGCTGGCCGGTTTTTGCATCGTAAGCGCTGACATAGCCACGCACACCATATTCGGCGCCACCGTTACCGATAATCACTTTGCCGTTGATGATGCGCGGTGCACCGGTAATGGTGTAGGGCCGAGTTCGATCTATCGTGCTGATATCCCACACAGGTTCGCCTGTTGCCGCATCGAGAGCCACCAGGCGACCATCAATGGTCCCGACATAGACAACACCTTCCCACAGAGCAACGCCCCTGTTAACCACATCGCAGCACGCTTTTGCACCCCATTCCCTGGGTACTTCCGGGTCATACTTCCAGATTAGTTCGCCGGTTTTTGCGTCGTTGGCGAACACGATGCTCCAGGATCCGGTCGAATACATGATGCCGTTCACCACAATTGGCGATGCCTCCAGACCACGGCTGGTTTCGGTATTGAAGTACCAGGCCAGGCCGAGTTCGGAGACATTCTTGTCATTTATTTCCGTGAGAGGGCTAAAGCGTTGTTCATCATAGGTACGGCCATGGGCTAACCAGTTACCCGGTTCCTGATCAGCCGCCATTATTCGCTGTTTGTTGACCGTCGATGTAACTTCACGGATGTGTTGCTTTATATCTGTAATTGCGGGTTCTTTATCTTTTAGTTCCGCCGATTCCCTGTCGCTCATGAGCAGGAAACCCACCACCAATAAGATCCCGACCACTATCACAGCAATGACATTTCTCATGTCCTGACTCCAGATTATTTTTTAATTCGAAAGAAACCGTTTGAACCGGTTCTTACTCATGAGTTTTCAATTTATCTCGGACAGCCTCTTGGGATGCTACTTGAGGGGGGCTTTTATGGCAATAGACAGCAGGCGAAAGCAATTCCCTGCATGATGCAATGTGCAGGTTAGCTGTGAATTCTGTGCGGGTTGTCCAATCGTGTGGTCGAGACTCGATTATCGCCGTTAGCTATCCAGGTGCGGGTTCAGTATCCCCGGCGGTTACGATGTTGCAGGTTTGGGCATCGGGATCAAAGCGGATGATTGCCTCACCGGCCTCTAGCTGCTTTTTGATCTGCTCTACTTTGCGCTGCAATGACACATCGGTTCGACCGTATTCGGTTCCTTCCCGTGTGACGTATTCTTCTATCAATCCGGTAAGCGCATCTGATGAAAGCTGATGCCATGGAATCTGCATGACCTTGATCCCTGTGATTTCTGATTCCAGGTACAAACCTGTGACTTCGTAGCGGGCTAGTCCCTGAAAATCAGTGCGCTGATCCCAGAGGACACTGCGAAGGTTTGACCTGACCTGGGCTATAATATCACCATTCTTGGCAGGTATAGGTCGAACAGAATAGTATCAGCACCAAAAACTCAGCCTGGTTCGATCGCCGATCCGACCAGTGAACAAACCATATGGAATCTATTCCTATGAGTCAGAAATCGTGAGTGGTATCCGGACGACAGGTATATCGATGTGCTGGTGGGACAGGTAAGAAGAAAATTCAAGAACCATTCACCGGATATCACATTTATTACCACTGTCCACGGCACCGGATACCTGTTTGTTCCCGAAGATAAAGGGGACGTTACCCTTTGACTTCCAGGCTTTCGAAATCGAACGCTGCCGTATCAGCCAGATGGGAAGGCACCAGATTACTAATACTTCTGAATATTGTATTGACTCTTCCGGGATTGTTCTTTTCCCACTCCTGCAACATGCCCTTGATAACCTGCCGTTGAAGATTGTCCTGGGAGCCACACAGATTGCAGGGGATGATCGGAAAGTTCTTCATCTCAGCATATCTTGCAATATCTTTTTCGGCAGCATAACTAAGGGGACGAATGACTATATTTGCGCCATCGTCACTTAGCAACTTTGGTGGCATCGCTTTTAATTTACCGCCGTAGAACATATTTAGAAAAAGCGTTTCAACAATATCATCGCGATGATGGCCCAGTGCGATTTTGTTATAGCCATGTTTTGTAGCGTAATTGTAGAAAATCCCTCTTCGAAAACGGGAGCACCATGCACAATATGTTTTGCCTTCCGGCACCAGATCCTGAACCAGACTGTAGGTGTCTTCCGCAATTATCTCATATGACACGCCGATACTTTCAAAGTAACCCGGTAGTATTTCTGTCGGGAAGCCCGGTTGCTTCTGATCCAGGTTTACTGCATGGAGATCAAAGCTTACTGGCGCATGCCGCTGCAGATTCTGCAGAATATCAAGCATGACAAATGAGTCTTTACCTCCTGAGACACAAACCATGACACGATCACCGGCTTCAATCATATTAAAATCATGAATCGCTTTGCCTGTTTCCCGGCGGAGCCTTTTCTGCAACTTGTTCTCTTCAAGCTTGTGTTTACGTAAATCTCGCATGGGCGAATCTCATTACTCAGGAATTGATCAGTACAGGGAAGCGGCATTTTACACTTTTCCCGAACAGGAATCTGTCATAATCCGGGTGAGACACTTCCAGGAATGGTAGCAATGACTTCCAGAACAATGTCAATTGTGCAGATCTTCTTGCTGCCCTTTACTTGCATTACTCATATGGCTTTGGCAGAAGCAGCCATTCCTGCGCATGCTGTGATTCTACAATATCACCATGTCTCTGCCGAGACGCCAACGCTCACCAGCATCCATCCGGACGAATTCCAGGCACACCTGGATCATCTGCAACAGCAGAAATTTATTATATGGTCACTTGATCGGATCATCGATGCCATCATTGAACATAAACCCATACCGGATAAAACAGTAGCGATTACGTTTGATGATGCGTATCTGAGTGTCTACAAGATCGCAACACCTTTACTTAAAGCCATGGACTGGCCATTTACTGTATTCGTTTCCAGCAACCTCATCGACAGCAATCGCAATCTGTATATGTCCTGGTCGCAACTCAGGGAGATCCAGGCAGATGGAGCATTAATCGCCAATCACACCATGAACCACACTCACCTGTTGCGGCATCTGGCGGGTGAAACCGAACAGCAATGGCGCGACAGAATTATTGGGGAAATTCAGGGCGCTCGATTAAAAATCAAACAGGAAACGGGCACGGATACTAATCTGTTCGCTTACCCCTATGGTGAATTCGATGCAGTCATCAAGACCATGGTGAAAGACCTGGGCATCGTCGCTTTCGGCCAGCATTCAGGACCCCTGGCGTATAGCTCAGATTTACAAGCATTGCCAAGGTTTCCGGCATCCGGAGCCTACAGCGATCTCGATTCGCTAAAATTAAAACTGAACACCCTGCCCTTCCCAATCCGTAGTTCACTACCGAATCCTTTGCTCCCTATCGAAGATGTGCGGCCGATTCTTGAGGTGGAACTGGATCCGGGCGAATATCTTTTTGACCAGCTAGCCTGTTATACAAGCCAACAGGGAAGGAATGCGGTTCTGGATCGACTGAATTTCCGTTTCCGGACACGATCCAATGCCCCTTTAGCCGTGGGCCGGTCCCGATACAACTGTACTATGCCGGAAAAAGATGGCCGTCGTTATTATTGGTTCTCTCAACCCTGGATACGATTGAACCCCGATGGTACATGGTATCCGGAGGAATAGACGCGAGTTATGAGGGTCGAGCTTTACTCGCTACTCGCTAGTCGAAATTCGGTACTGCTTATTTCAAGAGACACCCGCTGATCCGCCACGGCATAGCAGCCGGATGTAAACATGGTGTTTGCGTTGCCGTCCATGACAGCCCATTCATTGATGCGAATCAGAGTACGTAAAGAATGAATGTAATGAATACCTCGCCCTGAGTAGGCCAATAACCCTCCAGCCATAACAGGCCCACTCAGGGACTCCCCCTCTGACCGGTGACAAGCTCGAATCTCTCTTAGCTCCGCGTATGCCTTGTTCGTGTTCAGGTTCATGAAATAGCGATGTACCGCTTGCTGCACACTCCCAAACTTGCGAATTTCATAACTGGCATATTCAGGCCTGCCTTTAGGGACGATGCCGCACCCGGGTGTCATACACCAGTGTCCAAACAGGTTGTTCGCTTTTTGTGCAAAGCGTGATGTTCCCCATGCGGATTCAATAGCTGCCTGGGCGAGCACCAATGAAGGCGGAAGCTGGTCAATTCGCAGCAACAGCTGAGACATGAATGTCTGATCAATTGCACCCGTTGCAACCCGATATTTTCGACCCAGCTGTTGCAACCAATCGATTTCTGCGTCCGTCCGCACTTCTGACAACTGCATACCCTGGAGTTGCTGACGGATTGAAGATACCTTCAGATTCTCCTCCTCAACAAAGGGTATTACATATGCAACAAACTCACTCTTCCTCAGGTGTATGGGTTGCGAAGCGAAATCCGGCAGTAGATTCGGCAATTCCGATTCCACATCCACTCGAAGGTTAGCCGGTTCTGTTGCGATAATTATTTCTGCAACACTCACCATGTCGGGCGCTTTGCCTGGTGGTGATTGCGTCGCCTGTTGCAGTGAGAAGTCAATTTGCCAGTTACTGAGGGTAATAACCGAGAGGGTGCATGCAACAATGAGGATATTTTGTTTTATTGCCAGCATATGGTTTATATCAATTAACGTTCAGCCCGGGTTTTTTACAAACTCACCCGGTTCGGTTTTTATCGACTGAAAATTAACCTTTATGACCTTGATCGAACCTTATTAGAACCGAAAAAATGAAGATGGACAAGGAAATAATTGAAATAAAGTGGAGATTTATCCATTTTATGAATATTTCATCACGATAAATGATCATAATTGGACCATTTGACCGATAATGGGGTCATGTCTAGAAAAATTATGGAATTACAGAATTAAAGGGGACGGAGGCAATAAATTAAAGGGGACGTTAAAGGGGACGGAGGCATTTTTTTTAATTGCCTCCGTCCCCTTTAATTTAAGCCAGTTCTCTCAAAATGGTCATAGGTGGAATCTGAACCACGCGTCGAGTTGCCAGGGTACCGAGAATACCAATCATCAAAGTGCCGATGAGTGGCCCGAGTAACCAGAGCCATGGATGAATTGTGTATTCCAGTTCGAAAATCTCGGTGACCAAACCGTACACCGTTACCTCTGCACCCAGGGTTGCCAGTATTCCCGCAAAAAAGCCCAGTACTGAAAACTCTACCAGTAAACTGCCCATCACCAATTTCCGGCTGGCGCCCAGGGTCCTCAGAATGGCATGCTGATGAAATCGTTCATCCATGCTGGCTTGAATACTGGCCAACAGGACCAGTCCACCGGACACAATAATCAGGGCCAACACCAGTTCAACGGCTAAAGTGACCTGATTGATAATTGTCTGGATCTGTTCGATGATAACGTCGACCTCAAGTACCGTTATGGTCGGGTATTCCCTGAGCAGTTTGTTCAGAAACAGCTTCTGATCTTTCTCCAGGAAAAAACTGGTTATATAGGTCGAGGGAAAATCATCCAATGCGCCGGGAGAAAAAATGATGTAGAAATTGGGTTTCATATTGTCCCATTTCACCGACCGGATACTGGCGATACGCGCATTGAGTTCGCTGTCACGGATCGCAAACTTCAGTTCATCACCAACGTTGAAACTATTTGCTAAGGCAAGGTCACGCTCGATACTTACCAGGGCTTCACCCTGATAGTCATCGGCCCACCATTGCCCTGCCACGATGCGATTGTCTTCCGGTAGTGATTGCATCCATGTCAAATTTCTGGTTGAAGCTGCGCGGGGACCGTGTTGTTCGCCGAGCTCAGCTTCTCGCATCTCATCCAATTCTCTGCTGCTCTTGCCATTAACTTCGACAATCTTGCCACTGATCATAGGGTACAGTGGTTGTGACCTGAGCTGATAGCCGCTCAGCATTGCGTTAATAGGCGCCACTTCTTCCGGCGCAATGTTGATCACGAAGTGATTGGGAGCCTTATCCGGAATCTGTGCCTTCCACTCATCGATAAGAGCGGTCCTTACCAGGACAAGGATGAGAAGTAGCATGATCGCAAGACCAAACACCAATATCTGCAGGGTATTTTCCTGTCCGCGCCGTTGCATACCTGCAAGCGCCAATCGCCATACGCTGCCTGCCTGCATTCCCAACACGCGACCGGTCCGCAATAGGAACCAGGCAACACCTCCGAGCAACAATACTGCCAAAACACCGCCACTGAATATCAGCATGGTTAACTTCAGGTCCTGACTGTACCACCACATCAACAACCAGGATCCGCAAATACCAAATATCCAGGTGACTGCGTCCTGCATTTTCTGGTTACCCAGATCCCGCCGTAAGACCCGGATCGGAGAGATAGCTCGCAGTTTCAAAATAGGCGGCAAGGCAAATGCCAGCAGACACACAAATCCTGTGATCGCCCCGACAAGGAAAGGTCTCAATCCGGGATCCGGCAATGCGACCGGTATGAATGGCGCCAATAATTTCACCACACCCAACTGAGAAACCCAGCCCACTCCACATCCAATCAGGGTGGCAACAATGCCTATAACCACAAACACAATCAAGTACAGGAAATCGATTTTTGCGGATGTTGCTCCCAGCGATTTCATGATAGCGACGTGATCAAAGTGCCGGATGGAAAATCGTTGCGCTGACAACGCTATCGCAACACCGGCAAGGATCACTCCCAGCAGACCGCCGAGTAACAAGAACCGCTCAGCTCTTTCCAGAGTTTTACCAATTCCCTGGATCCCCTGTTTCACCCCATATTGCCGATAATCTTGCCCCAACCGTGGACTTAGCCATGCTTCAAACTCTTGTAGATTATTCTGATCACCTGCGAACAGATATCGATAGGTAAGTCTGCTGCCCGGTTGAACCACCCTGGTGAGTGGCACATCCTGTAAATTCATCATCACCCTGGGACCAAGGTTATTAAAACCACCGCCTCGATCCGGTTCTTTGATGAGTACGCGGGATACGATGAAACTGGCAGATCCTACATCCAGTTGGTCCCCCACTGCCAAATCCAGCGACGGCATCAGTCTTGATTCCAGCCACACTTCTCCGGGTGGCGGCCCATGTTTAATAACTGATCCACCCACAAAGGGCGTATCCGACACTATCAGCTTTCCTCTTAGGGGATATTTGGAACTTACCGCTTTTACCGATGCGAATTGGGCTCTTTCTTCGGCAAACACCATGGAAAGAAAACTTAAATGTGCAGCTTGTTCCAACTGCAACTCAGTGGCCCTGGCAAGCCATTCATCAGGTACAGGTCTGGCTGCGGATATCACTCGATCTGCCGCGATGAAACTGGACGATTCGGTAACAAGCGCTTGTTGGAGTCGATCAATGAATAATGTGATGGTCGTGACGGTCCCAACAGCTATCACCAGTGAGGCTAACAGCAGACTCAGCTCGCCCGCGCGCCAATCCCGCCATAACAGTTTTAACGCCAGTTTCAGATTAGCCAAGTTTAATTGCCTTCCACAGCAGGTGCACTGTAACCGGAATCTGTATTTTCAGCAGCAATCAGCATTCCCGAATCGATGTGTATGGCACGGTCACATCGGGTGGCCAGATTAGTATCGTGGGTCACCAGTACCAGTGTGGTGCCAAATTCCTTGTTCAACTCAAACAACAATTCGATGATCACGCCACCCGTTTTCGTATCGAGATTGCCCGTTGGTTCATCTGCAAACAAAATGCGAGCCGAAGATGCAAATGCTCTCGCAATCGCGACCCGCTGTTGTTCACCACCGGAAAGTTGACGCGGATAGTGATGCGCACGATTTTCCAACCCGACCCGTTTTAATAATGCATGGGCTTGTTTTCCGGCACCCGTCTCGCCCTTCAACTCAGCAGGAAGCATGACATTTTCGACTGCTGTCAGACTTGCCAGCAGCTGAAAAGACTGAAACACGAATCCCACGGATTCACCTCTCACCCTGGCGCGCTCTTCCTCATCCAAAGCGGTTATCTCATTGCCGTCAAGAAAGATGACTCCCCGGCTGGGTGTATCGAGCCCGGCCAGTAAACCAAGCAGGGTTGACTTGCCGGATCCAGACTCCCCCACTATAGCAACTGACTCGGATTTCTTGATTTCAAGGTTAATCCCTTTCAGAATGGTAAGTTGACCTGCCGAAGTTTCGACTGTTTTACCAAGATCTTCGGCCTTGACCATTGTTTCTACGGCATGCATGTTCATGAAATATATCGCTGCATTGATCTTCCTTTTCTTCAGTTTCGCGGTATCAGCAGAATCCAACCCTGCTTCCGGGATCCATAATCAAGTCCCGGTGGGACCGAGTATGGTACTGGTACTGGGTGACAGTATAAGCGCTGGATACGGAATCGAACAGGAACTAGGCTGGGTAAATCTGCTAAACGAGCGTCTGTTGAGACAAACGACTGAATATCAGGTAAAGAATCTCAGTATTAGCGGCGAAACCACCATCGGCGGTTTGACCAGACTTCCACAGGCACTGGAAAGATACAATCCGGACATAGTTATTATTGAATTGGGTGGCAACGATGGCTTGCGAGGCTATCCGATCAGCAAAATTCGCTCCAACCTGAACAAACTGGTTGCCACGTCATTACAAGCTGACGCTCGTGTGCTGTTGGTGGGAATGATGTTGCCACCGAATTATGGCCAGCGCTATACAGATGCGTTTTACCGTATATTCTCTGAAATCGCTGCTACGCATAATGTGCCTTTTCTGCCTTTTCTATTGGATGGCATCGCCGCAAATACGGCACTGATGCAACCTGATGGCATACATCCAAAAGCCGAGGCACAGTCCATGATCCTGGATAATATCTGGTCCAGGCTGGCGGATATGTTAGGGCGTGATCCGGCGGCCGGTGTCCCGGCACTCGATTCGTCCTCGCTATGGATGCCCGACAGACTCCAGCAATAATTCTCTTTGTTTCCAGTCCGGCATTACACTGGTCATTAGTTCATCAAAAGCCCTGCCGTGACTGAATTCAAGCAGGTGACAAAGCTCATGCGTAATTACATAGTCGATTGCCTGTGGCGGTTTTTGAATCAGTGCCAGGTTTAAACAGATCTCCGATGCACTGGAGCAACTGCCCCACCGGGCTTTCATTTTTCTTACCTTCAAACGAGGCATGGCTATACCCAGATGCTGCATTGAACGATAACAATGATCCAGGCGATCCGGAAACTCAACTGACGCCATATTGCGATACCAATTTCCCAGGGCTTTTCTAACAGATTCCGGATCGCCCGGATCGGGCAATCTGACAAAAATCGAGTCTCTCAATTTTTCGACCAGTAGAGGCCTGCCTCTGAGAAGGATCAAGCGAAAACCTTCACCGAGATAACTATGTAATTCGCCATCGCAGTAGTGGAGGCTAGTCGGCTCAGGCAAGGCCTGAAGTTGGGCCTGTTGTCTCAAGATCCAGTCACATTTTGCATGCAGAAATGCATCTATCTCGCTGACCGGACACCGAACAGGTGCTCTGAGCTCAACACGATTGTCTCTATAAACATACAGCGACAGTGTTTTTCGATTTGAGTAAGACAGGGCAATGTTGAGTTCAATGCCGTTGTGGATGAGAGATGTTGCCGTTTTTCTATGCCACATTGTCACAACCTGGACGACGACCTGCGCGCATCGCGATATGCAGCAGATCAAGTAAATTTGCCTGTAACCAGTGAATAGACAACAGGTCAGGCGTTACACGTTCGCTGATTTACCCTCCACCCCGGCAAGGGGGTGACATGGGCGCATCACCCTGTTGTTCTCGCCACTCGGTTTCCGTATAGGTATGCATGGCCAGTGCGTGCAATCCCTGCTCCAGCTCTTCTGCCAGAATCTTGTTAATCTGCCGATGCCGTACGATCAGTTTCTGATCATCAAATGCATCGGAAACCAATACAACCTTGAAGTGTGATTCAGATCCCGGAGGTACATTGTGTTTATTACTTTCGTTGATAACTTCAAGATGCTTACAGGGTAGTGCATCTGCTATTTTCTGTTCTATTTTCTCTTGTAAACTCATATTTGAAACTCGCAATGCGTATTTATTATCTCTAAAAAATTATCCTTTCTCAGCTAATGTAAACACTCCATCCCAATCGTTAGATGGGGGACTTGTCAGATATTGCTGACATCTGACAAGCAAGGTCAGACAGGGTCCATCGTCATCATGAATTGCAATACCTTGCTTGAACTTCTCAATCGCCCCTGCGTATTCCCGTTGCTTATATAGATCCAGACCCTGGTTATAGAAATCGATAAGATCCGCCATGGAGCCCGTAATCCGATCCTTTTTATCCAGCAATTGATAAACGGTGACAGCTTCACTCTTACCAACTACTCGTATGGTATCAAGCTCTCTGACATCCACGTCATCTGCCACCTGATCATAGGTTGACTGAGAAATCATCAGATCAGACTTGTATACCTTGTTGGCACCCTCCAGCCTTGCCGCCAGATTTACCGAATCCCCCATCATGGTGTAATTCATGCGTTGTGCAGAACCCATATTCCCCACCAGCATAACACCGGTGTTAAGCCCCATTCTGACATGGATAGCCGGGTGACTCTGTGCTGCCCACTTCACTCTCAGCTCTGCCAGCAACTGGTTCATTTCAATACTGGCATAACATGCCAATCTGGCGTGATCGGTCTGCACGGTGGGTGCCCCCCAAAATGCGACAATGGCATCACCCTCGAATTTATCCACCGTCCCTTCGGAGCCGATTATGATGTTGCACATCTCGGTGAGGTAATCATTCAGCAAAAGTACCAATTGGGTTGGATTCAACGTTTCAGAGAATGTTGAGAAACCGGCAATATCCGAGAAATAGGCCGTCATCTCCCGCTCCTGGCCGCCCAGGCTTAACTTATCGGGGTTCTTGACCAAATCGGAAACAATTTTTGGTGACAAATACTGGCCAAATGCCGCTCTGATTAAGATCTTCTGCCCGCGTTCTTCCAGGTAGAAGCGTAGATAGATGACCAGCTCGGACAAGAAACCGGCAATCAGAACATAACTCATGGAATAGATGGTGCCCTGATAGATATAAACGACGCCAACATACACAGTATAAACAAGGAAGACGATGCTGGCGAGCAAGGTCCTGGGCAATGGATTTTGCAGCAACGTGGTACCAAAGAGCCCTAGCATGAATACTGCTGTCAGCAGAATCTCCGGTAGCAGTGAGGCCGGTTGCAGCGGTGCACCTTTTAATATGGTCGCAATGCTGTTAGCGATGATTTCCACTCCGAACACATTGCCAACAGGGGTTTCAAACTCATCGTGTGCCACCTCGGCCACTTCACCGATGAGCACTATTTTGCCGTCAAACAGGAAACTGAGCTCCTCAAGTTCCTCTTCGTCCTCTGCAAAAATCAGGTCCAGGGCAGAAATTCCGATCACATCATGCAACTTTTGCGTCCCGCCCAAACCATCAGGGGGTAACTGCGGGTAGTCGATATACATATCATTGAATTGATCCAGGTTTACCCTAAGATTCTCACCAATGAGCAGTTGATTGCCTTCGATAGCAGCTTGTTGTTCCAGAAATGCCGCAACAGCCTGCACGGCAACCGGCCAGCCATCCTCTTCCTGTTCTGCAATCTCCGGATAGATACGCAGCCGCACCATGATTTCTCTGATGGTGCTATTTGAACTGATATTCGAATAACCGCTGGTCGTGATAGCAGCAAACCGGTCGATGGCACGATTTAGCTGGACATACTCTTCCTCTTCAAATACCGCCTGGGAAACCAATAACACATTTCCGGCTTCTTTAAACGCATCCTCCAGACTGGGGTCTTCACCGTATGCACTCTTGAAGTCCAGCAACAAGTCGACGGCGATCACTTTCGCTCCCATCTTTTTAAGATCGACAACGATGGTGGAGAGATCTACCCGGGTTAAAGGGAATTTACCATATTCACTGTAGAATTCCTCATCGGTATAGACGATAACCACATCCTTGGATGGTGTGGTCACGGCATCATCGGCCAGGTAGGTTCTGAGGATCTGACGATAGGAAAGGGTTTCGTCTTCAAGCAGGGAGAAGGCTTCCTGGTATTCCAGAAAAACGGACAATAAGAAAAACAGTACTAGTGCAAGAACATCGTATCTTTTAAGTAGCTTACTCATATTCATTCCGTCCTGGAACTTTTTAGACAGTATATCGTATTCAGTAATCAGATGGTTTTAACTGGCTCATTCTTAACCAGAAATAGACAGATACAAAAACGCCTGAAAACATAATACCTAATGCTTTCAGGCGTTTACAGAGCTTTTTTTCTTAACAGGGAAGAAATTATTTCCTACGGGTCAATTGGCTGCTGATTCAAAAGTCTGCTGCCAGAGACGCATTGTACAACCTTGCCTCACTGTCCTTCAGATTACTCAATTTCAAATCATTGTAAGACTTGATCAACAAGGGCCGCATATCGTTGTCATCCGGATTTTCTGAAAAATGCTGACGGTAAGCGTCCATTGCCGCCACAAACATTTCATTCGCTTCCAATACATCTGTTAATACGAATACGTCATCAGAGACAGCTTCGGTTTGTGATTTCAGCTTCTTCTCTTCCGATTTCGACATCAAGCTGAAAGCACTGTCTTTCTTCGGTATATAAACCACACCGTCAATATCAAGCACTTCAACCCGATAGACATGATCACCTGGTTGCACATCTATTACTCTGTAACGAATCATCTCGGCGGTTGATTGAGCGGGAACATCAATGACCCTGTCATCAATGACCAATCGATATGAATACTCCGGACATGCATTGCGCCACACCAAATCGGGATATTCAGAAGACACGGTCACTTTCCTGATGGTACGTACTTTCGGATTACAAGTTTCTTCCTTCCTCACGCCACGACGCACCGTTGTGTATCGCTGCGCCTTGGCAAACTTGTTGGACAATCCATGGAAGATGCTGCTTGATTGCGCTTTTGGCTCCGACAGACTACCTGCAACCAGGTGAATCTTATCCTTGCCAACTTTAATCCGGCTATTGGCACCGAGTGTTTGCGCCATGCCGGTTTGTTGACTGATCAGCTTTCCCGAACTGTTCTTGGCTGTTTTAATGTGATACCCCGCAAACAGATATTTTGTCCTGCGTACCTTACGCCAATCGGTTCCGTTTCTGCTGTATTCAACACTTCCTACAACCTGTGTTAATTTAGCCACTGGTGGTTCCTTCGCAACTACTGATACACTCATCCCAAGAAATAGCGAAGCGCAAAGCCCCAGAATTCCTATAAGTTTCAGTTTCATCTCACGTTCTCCTCGTTTCCGTTGCCGTCCCATCTATTCGAAACCTCTGATTAATAATACTCTGTATCTTAATCACTCACAGTGATTGTGCACAGTGCCTTTCATCGGGTCGCTGCGGCAGACTGTCCGTTCCTGTCCCCGGGAGGCTGACAATCTGCTTAGCCTATTTTTTTAGCAGCCTGTGCCCTTATTATGTGACTCTTATCACAGTAACATCAGATAGCAGATATTGCATCTCAACGTCTGCAACCTCGATTTTGTCCCCATGCTTCAGTTTTCCGGATTGGAACCCGATTGCCTGGCACGGATTATTCGCCGGGTTCGTTGTTTTTCATAACAACTATTGTGGCTGCCCTAACCGCGTTTCTTTATTCAAACCAACTCAGAATTCGTTCTACAAAACCAGCTGCAGCCGGATAAGGCTTTAATATTCGGATGAGTATGATCGATATATTATCCTTACCCCCACCGGCGTTAGCCATCGCAATCAATTGTCCTGCCATGCCTGCCAAATCCGAACCAAACAGGCGCATGATCTTTTGGACATCCGCATCGGTGACTAAATCTGTGAGTCCGTCGGTACACAGCAGATACAGATCTTCCGACCGAGTTTGATGTTCATTGACTTCCACCTCAACAGTGGGCGCAATGCCTACAGCACGGGTTACTACATTTTTTTGCGAGGATAATCTGGCCTCCGCTTCGGTATACAGCCCCTTATCGATTAATTCCTGCACGAAACTGTGGTCTTTCGTCATCTGTTCCAGTGCAGCGTTACGAAAGCGATACATACGGGAGTCTCCGACATGCCCCACTGCAATCTTGTTGTCATAAAAAAGAGTTGCCACTATGGTTGTGCCCATGCCCCGACACTGGGGTTGAGTCTGGGAGACATGAAACACAGCACTGTTGGCTTTCTCCACTGCGGTTTGCACAATACGTTTTTCCAAACCCCGTTTGTCACCATTCTTGTAATCTGCCACCTGGAGCCTTGAGGCGCCATCTGCAAAACCGACCAGTTCATCCATTACTACATGTACGGCCATCGAACTTGCGATTTCGCCGGCATTCAAGCCGCCCATACCATCAGCAAGTACCGCAATGCCACGATTTGCGTCCGATACTATAAAGTCCTCATTGTGCTCACGCACCTGCCCGACATCAGTTCGTTCAACTATCTGTAATTTCCCTTTTAGGCTCATCAACTTGCTGCCTTTGTTTCAGCAGAGAGCCTCTGCAGGCATACTCTCAGATGCTGCGCCATTTTCTTCCCGGTCTGGTAACGTTTATCGACTTTCTTGCCCATCGCATTGTGAATCACTTTTCTTAGTGTAGGAGGCACATCCGGTTTCACCTTCTTTATATCAACGGGTGAATCATTAACGATGGCATACATGAGGGTTGCCATGGATTCGCCCGCGAAGGGAAGTTCACCCGAGACTAGCTGGTATAAAACCACGCCTAACGAAAAGAGATCAGAGCGCCCATCAACTCGTTTGCCCATACACTGTTCCGGCGACATATAGTTGGGCGTACCTAACACAGTGCCGGTTCTTGTTCTACTGGAATCCATAATTCTTGCAATACCGAAATCGGTTATCTTGGCGACACCGTCCTCAGGGTTGTACATGATATTGGAAGGTTTAATGTCCCTGTGAACAATATTCTCGCCATGCGCATAATCCAGCGCTTCAGCAGCCTTGATGCCGATATCGATCACGGTTTCCAGCGGCAATAGTGTATCCGGCTTGATGTGTTCATCCAGGTCAGTTCCTTTGAGTAGCTCCATGGCTATATAGGCCAGGTCCTGTTCTTCCCCGGCGTCATAGATGGCAACAATATTCGCGTGATTCAATCGCCCGGCTGATTCGGCTTCTCTGAAAAATCTCTCCTTTACCTCGACCAGTTCATCAGCGTCGAATTCGTCGGAAAGGTTCATGGTCTTGATCGCAACTTGTCGATTGATCTTCGGATCCTTACCCAGGTAAACCACTCCCATGGCGCCCTGCCCCAGTTCCTTCTCAATCTGGTAACGACCCAACATCGGCTTCTCGATGCTGCCATCTTCCGATATTAACGCACCTCCCCCCGGGCGAGAGCCTCCCAGCAACACGGCTTCGTCCATGGCCTTGCTTCGCTCAATACGTTTTGCGGTATCCCGGAAATCGGGCGTTGTTGCAGCAATATACTCATACGCAGCCTGCGCTTTATTGAACTGGCGTTTTCTTTCAAAATCCAGCCCCAGGTTGTAGATCAATGCATGCGTGGCTTCATCACCGGGACATCGCCGGAATTTTTCAAACGCACTGTCCAACTGCCCCTGTGCCTGAAAAGCCATCCCCAGCATCCGGCTGCTCTCTGCCGAATCCGCTGCGGACGCCGCCTGGCCTAGCTCACTCAACAGATAGAATCGAAGATTGATGATAAGAATTGCCAGGAATCCAGCCAGTAAGGAGTAGGTCATGGAAATAACCAGCCCTGCATAGACATATGCAGCCGAAACCGCGGTCATGTAGACAAGATAGACGGCTAGAGCCAGGAATAATCTTGACGCCAACTTTTTCAGCAAACAGGCCCCCAGCAACAGCAGCATGAAAGCAAAACTGACCGCAATTTCTATGCGCATATCCGCCGGTCCAAGCGGCGCACCATGCAACAGCGTATTTATAGTATCTGCGACTATTTCAACACCATAAACCTGCCCCACAGGGGTGTTGAAATAATCATGCGTCACCTCCGCGGTATCCCCGACTAATATAATCTTGGCTTCGAAAAGGGAACGCATCTCATCAATTTCATCCTCATCCATGCCTTCCATATCAAGAATTTCCAGTGCCGAAAATCCGGTTTCACTGAGATACCGGATTCCTGGTGGAAGTACTGGAAAATCGATATAGATATCGCTGTCGTGATCCAGGGAAACAGACAGTTTATCCCCCAGTTTCAAGGTATCATCTTCGATATTGGGTTCAAGGTTCCAGTGCATGGCAAGTGCCTGTACTGCAAGCGGCCAACCATCCTTATTGTTTGCTATCTGCTTATGCACGCGCAGGCGAGCCACATTCTCGATGATTGCAGAAGCGGATGATACATTGGCATAACCGGAGCGGGTATACTCAGCCAGTACGTCAGTGGGATAGGTCAGTTTGAGGAATTTGTCACCGTCGAAGTGTGCATAGGATACTAACAGGACATTACCCGCTTGCCGAAAGTACTCCGCCGTCGGCTCATCCTCATCGTAGGAACTTCTGTAGTCCATCAGGGAGTCCAGTACCACCACGCTGGCTCCCATGTTGCTCAATATCGCTGCGATTTTACCCAGATCGATGCGTTTAAACGGAAAACTGCCATATTCTTCGTACAGCGCTTCATCCAGACTGACCAGTACAATTTCATCTGACAATTGTGTAATTGCCGGATCACCATACACTTGCCTGAAGAGATGTCTGTAGGAGATCGTCTGGTCTTCAAGCAGGGAGAGAACCTCATATCGTTCTCCGGGTATCGCGAGTAAAAAGAAAACCAACGTAAGAAACACATCCCAACGTTTCAATGGATTTTTCATCTGCGAACCCTTTCTCATGCCAGAACGGACTTGATCGAACTCCCCCAAGCATTCACGATTTTGTCAAATTTTGCTCTATCCAGCTACCGATTGCAAAGTAGCTCGGGCTTGGCGAAGC
>JASJXV010000176.1 GCA_030123805.1 Gammaproteobacteria bacterium | reverse complement strand
GGTTATGAGTTAAAAACTTTCCCTCTGGGATAACGCATTCCTGCTTTGCCGGGATTGACCTGGCTTAACTTAAAGGGCCAATTCGGTTAGACTGTGGCCCCATTTTTCAGACCCACCCAATCTAAATAACTGTTGGTGTTAAAGAGGAAAAAAGCGTGCTTGAGGCCTATCGCAAACATGTAGCAGAAAGAGTCGAACTGGGAGTTGTCCCGAAACCATTAGATGTAGAACAAGTTAATGGGCTAGTCGAATTATTAGCCAGTCCACCTGCTGGTGAGGAAGAATTCTTACTGGATTTACTCAAAAACAGAGTACCAGCAGGAGTCGATCAGGCTGCCTACGTCAAAGCAGGCTTCCTCGCAGCCATAGCAAAGGGTGAAACATCTTCGCCAATTGTTGATCCTGAACTGGCAACAGAATTACTCGGCACCATGCTGGGCGGCTACAATATCGGACCTCTTGTTGAGCTGCTTGATAATGCTGCACTGGCTCCAATTGCGGCCAGGGGTCTTTCTTATACGCTTTTGATGTTCGATGCGTTTCATGATGTCGCAGAGAAAGTCGCAACTAACAGTCACGCTAAATCTGTGCTGGAGTCGTGGGCGAACGCCGAGTGGTTTACCCGCCGCCCTAAGGTAGCTGACAAGATTACCGTGACTGTGTTCAAGGTGGATGGCGAGACCAACACGGATGACCTGTCCCCGGCCGGAGATGCCTGGAGTCGACCCGATATTCCTCTACATGCGCAAGCAATGTTAATCAAGACCATGGCGTCACCGCTGGAAACTATTGCGGAACTCAAAAAGAAAGGCTATCCACTTGCCTATGTCGGTGACGTTGTTGGCACTGGTTCATCGAGAAAATCTGCAACCAATTCAATTCTTTGGCACATGGGAGATGATATCCCCTACATTCCCAACAAACGCGGCGGGGGGGTTTGTCTGGGTGGTAAAATTGCTCCAATATTCTTCAATACGATGCAAGATGCAGGCGCCCTGCCTATTGAATGCGATGTCTCCAAGATGAAGATGGGTGATGTCATTTCTATCTATCCTTACGAGGGTAAAATAATCAATGAGGAATCCGGAGAGGTCATCTCAGAATTCACTCTCAGCTCAGACGTGCTTCTGGACGAGGTACAAGCGGGTGGGCGGATCCCGCTGATCATCGGCCGAGAAGTGACTGACAAGGCACGAACAAATCTTAATCTGGGACCGAGTGACGTGTTCCGGCGCCCCGTGACTGGCGCAGATTCAAGTAAAGGTTTCACGCTGGCACAGAAGATAGTCGGTAAGGCGTGCGGTGTTGAAGGCATCAGACCCGGCACTTATTGCACACCAAAAATGACGACGGTTGGTTCCCAGGACACGACCGGACCAATGACCCGTGATGAGTTGAAGGAACTGGCCTGTCTTGGGTTTTCAAGCGACCTGGTAATGCAATCCTTTTGTCATACAGCGGCTTATCCAAAACCTGTGGATATCGACACACAACACACGCTACCGGATTTTATTCAGACCCGTGGTGGCATTGCACTGCGTCCGGGAGATGGCATCATTCACTCCTGGCTAAACCGCATGTTGCTGCCGGATACTGTTGGCACCGGAGGAGATTCACACACTCGATTTCCTATGGGAATCAGTTTTCCTGCTGGATCAGGGCTAGTGGCATTTGCTGCTGCATTGGGCGTTATGCCGCTCGATATGCCCGAATCGGTATTGGTTCGATTCAAAGGTGAAATGCAGCCCGGAATCACTCTCAGAGATCTGGTCAATGCGATCCCTTACGTCGCAATCCAGCGCGGTCTGCTCACAGTGGCGAAAGAAGGCAAGAAAAATGCATTTTCAGGTCGTATCCTGGAAATTGAAGGATTGCCTGACTTGAAAGTCGAACAGGCTTTCGAAATTTCTGATGCGTCGGCGGAAAGATCGGCTGGTGGATGCACGATTCGATTGAACAAAGATCCATTGATCGAATATATCAGCTCCAACATCACACTCCTGAAATGGATGATTTCCGAAGGTTACGGTGATGCCCGAACATTGGAAAGACGGATTCAATCCATGCAGGACTGGATCGACAATCCTGTATTAATGGCGCCAGATACTGACGCCGAATATGCTGAGATCCTCGAAATCGACCTGAATGAAATTACCGAACCGTTGCTGGCCTGCCCAAATGATCCCGATGACGTAAGACCCCTTTCAGCAGTTGCGGGTACAAAAATCGACGAGGTATTCATTGGCTCCTGTATGACAAACATAGGTCACTTTCGCGCCGCAGCTCAGATGTTGAGCAAAGCATCCAGCATACCAACCCGACTTTGGATCTCACCACCCACCAAGATGGATGAGCATCAGCTAAAAGAGGAAGGTATATACAACATATTTGCAACTGTTGGTGCCCGCACAGAATTACCCGGATGTTCCCTCTGCATGGGAAATCAAGCCAGAGTTGCGGCTAATTCAACGGTTGTCTCTACCTCCACAAGAAATTTTCCGAATCGGTTGGGTGATGGTGCTAATGTATATCTCGCCTCTGCAGAGTTGGCGGCAGTTTCTGCTATTCTTGGGAAACTACCAACGCCAGACGAATACCAGGAACATGCAAAGGATCTGGACACCATGTCAGAAGAAATCTATCGATACTTGAATTTCCATCAGATTGCGGAATACAAGCAGACCGCGGACAAGGTAATGATTCCTGCGGTGAATATTGCCGAAGTCTGAGGTCAACCATTCCTCCGCTGTTGCCTGGTAACGCAAAGGCAAGATGCAAGAGCCCGTTCAGGAAATTACCGCTAAACTTCTCATCCTGAAAGCGCGGATGGCTTTTTTTAAATCTTGCAAACTGAAACAATTATCCTGTTGGTAATTCAGACTGATATAAATATCGGATACCGTCCTGACCGCATCGGCTAATTGTGGTTTTTGCTGCGCCACTCTATCAGCAAAATTGCCTGGTCCTTCGCCTACCATGCGTTTTATTCCGAGCCTGGCAAGTAGGTGACAAAATTGCAGATACTCCCTGGTGACCGGATCCAACAGTGTTGCGGTCCGTTTGGAGAGCAGCAACGCCGCGACAATTAACATGACCACGGTAAGTCCAATCAACAGTGCGATGGCCATCTTTTTCGGGCTCACATCGCCTATGTACTTCTCCAATAACCTTATCTGCATGGTAGGGTTGTAACCCACTACCCAGGTGTCCCAATAGTGTCCGATGGCATTCAACTGTAAACGAAGGTTTGTCAGCCAGAGCATTTGCCTGTATTTAAGCCATGACAGAGGGGAATCTTCCAGGAATGAGTCTTCCCCTGATACCGCCGCTTCCAGGCCAAGCTCAATTCGTTCGGGAGCCACGGCAGATGTCGGATCAACTCTTCGCCACCCCTCGCCTTCAATCCATACCTCGGTCCAGGCATGCGCGTCAAATTGACGTACCGCGACGTAGTTGCCAATGGGATTGTATTCACCGCCCTGATAACCTACTACCACCCTTGCAGGGATACCGGCAGCACGCATCAGAAAGACAAAACTACCTGCATAGTGTTCACAAAAACCCCTTCGGGTCTGCGTCAGAAATTCATCCACACCATCTTCCCCGAGAATCGGCGGTCTGAGCGTATAAATGAATTCCTGCTGATTGAACATGGTCAGTACACGGTTAATATACGCAGGAGTATTTCCTGATTGGCTATACAATCGCAAGGCCAGGCTTCTGGATACAGGATTTCCATATCTCGGCAGTAACTTCATGCGGTCAGCCATCAACCTGGACATTTGCCTCTCAGTGTGATGGTCCAGATAGGAATTTACTTCGTAGCGAAATCTTTGCTGTACCGGTTTCGGCGAGTAGAGTCGGAAGTCTCTTGTCAACCCCGTACCTTGTGTGAGCGGCACCGGTGTCGGCAGAGCAAACAACCAACGCTGCAAGGTTGGTTCCATAATAACCGTATATTCGACAGGATCACCGTGGCGTTCTATCAGAGCGTCCCATGGGGCATCCATCCGATTTGCCATCTCGATGGGTCGCGACGCGAATCCGATTTTGCTCTGCTCCCATTTTTTGCCGTCAAAATCTGTAAACACCAGCCCGCGCCAGTAGAGTTGGTTATTCGGCGGTACTTCACCCTTAAAGGTGACACGAAATGCCAGGGCATCCGAACGCGTCAAATTGGCAATATCGCCCGGCGTCATGCTGTCAGTTATGCCCGATTTGCCAGTGAGCGATTGCAACGGCACAGTCCACAGCGGTGCAACACGTGGAAACAATACAAACAAGACGATCATCAGAGGGATACTCTGTGACAGCAGGATGGCAGCCAATTTAAAGGTATGAATCGGTCTAAGGTGTCCGCGCGTCTGATTCAGTCCGATGAGTGCGGTAGTTATCAGCAGCATCACGAACCCAATGTACAAACTCGCGGGGATAGTCTGATAAAACAGGAATTCTGTGATGGCAACAAAATAAGCCAGATAGATAACGATATAGGCATCTCGTTTGTGCTGCATTTCCAGCAACTTGAGGACAAATGCCACAATCAGTAACGCAACTGCTGGCTCCAGACCAAGCATAGTCCGGTATCCCAGTGGTACACCAGCCATTCCAACAATGACAAACAGTGCTTTGGTCCATCTGCCGGGATAGGACCAACGCCCCATGAATACCATGACTCGCCATACACCACAGCCAACCCAGACGAAAATTATCCAGGGCACCAAACGAGTCACATGAGGGGCAATTACGGCAGCCTGGGCAACCAACAGCCACGCCAGACTATTTCTTGGTATCTGATATTCTGAAATTTGAATAGTCATATCCAGATGTTTTTTGTCAGCTGATATCGGGTTCAAATAACGCCAGGGCTCGCAGTACCTCTTCCCGGTGTTTATTACCTCGCGCGGGTGCGATTTCAACACCCGGTAAAATCAGACCGTACTCATCGGATGATTTAGATAACTCGACTACCCAGTAGCTCAACCGGCTGAGCCGATTTTCCTTATCCATCCCAACGAGGTAATCCCAATCCAACCACACACGTCTGTCAACAAATGCAGCAAATTGCTTGGTGAGTAGTTCATTGGTTCTGGCATAGGATTTCCATGCCAGATGGCGCAGTGAATCACCTGCCTGATATTCTCTCAGGCCGTAAAAGTCATCCACTCCTTCCCGACTCAGAAGCTCACCTTCGTTTATTGAATTTAATGCCGCAGGTACCGGCCCTGCATAAACGGGCCTGGGGTAGATAACGGCTGACATATCCAGATCAACCCAGGACCAGGCTCGAAACAATCCCAACGGATAAAATGTCTGAATCTGCAAACGACCCGGGTCCAACAATCCACGTGAGTTGGTAGTTACATACAGCCTGACCGCGGATTCTTCCTCCTCAACCAGATCCGCGACCTGGTGTAGAGATTCCGGCCATCCCAGGTGGATAGCTTCATAGTGTCTGTCACCATAGCGGCTTATCACCACGGTGAATTCTGCGTCTTCCCCCGCAAACGCCGCCCGGGATGCCCCTGCTCTGATCGACAAGCCGGACAGGTTTCTGAATGTATGGAGCATGGCAACCATAAACATGCTCCCCAGCAGGAACGCAAATCCGAATATCAGACTATTCTGGTAATTGATGGCTGCCACAACCATAAACACCAGCAGCACCGCAAAAAATAATCCCTCTCTGGTTGGCAGAATGAATATTTTTTTTTGATCCAAAGTGACCGAATTGGCGGGTGGTACTCTTCGATTTAACCAGCGTTGAAATCGTGCCGTTTTCCAGAAACCGCCGGGTGTCTCACCAATTTGATGGGCATCAGAATTCATGTGTTAGGGAACCTCTGC
>JASJXV010000175.1 GCA_030123805.1 Gammaproteobacteria bacterium | reverse complement strand
GAAGACAGCCGTTTTGGGTAATCGGACAGGTTGCCCATCCTGATTCGATATTGCTATCAAACCAACCCCACGCAGTTTCGTCATGTACATGATCCGCATCAAGTAGCGCAATCATCACATTGACATCAAGTAGAGCCCTCACAAGTAAGAATCCGCCTGGGTGCCAAACCCGGACAAAGGCCGGTTAATCACCCATCTCCTCTCGAAGTAAAAAAATGGGACAGAATTATTTTTTCTTTTTCATAAATAAATCCGTCCCCTTTTTCGTCCCCTTTTTCCTGCGTTACCCGCATCTATTGGATCTTGGGAGAATCAAGGACAGAGCGCAGCTTGTATCTGGGTAATCCGACCAATTAGCAGCAGTTGCCAACAAATTTAGCCGTTCAAAAAAACACTGAGTGCAGTATTCGTATCCTGAAATCAGCCTTTATAAAGGAGTGAATCAGGCAATCAAAGGACGTATGAAACAGACCATGACACAGCGTAGCTGGTGGTAAACTGAAGTGCATCATTAAGATCACGCCAAACCGGAATCCTTGCGGAGATTTTCCCCGCCAGTTTGTCCGTGAAGTGATACTGGACTGTGGGTAGAAAATCTATCCAGTCGCCACCGGTGTTTGGTATATCAGATGAATTACGTTGATCCCTGTCCGTGGTTCGATAACGCAAGATTCCCGCAAAACTCCATCGACTGTCCGTGCGGTAGCTGCCGCCCAAAGAAAAAGTCAGTTCATCTCCGAATTGATAATCACGGTCATTCTCGTAGTTACGCGAGTAGCTGGTAGATGCGAAGATTTGTGTTTTTGCAGATTGACTAAACGAGTGAGATGCATGTGCCCATAAAATAGCAGACCAGGCACCGGTTGAAGGTTGCATATCCTCAGACAGTATCACCAACGCCTTCTCTTTATCGTCCCCGATCGGCATTTTCGCTCCCAAACCAATTGAAATGCCGTTTCTTGAAAACAAACCCACCTTAAACGGCGTGTATTTCACCATCACAATAGAGTCGCCTATACCGCTGGCAGAGTCTTTATTAGCTGATCCAATTTGCCTTTGGTGTTTAATCGCTGAAAACAAACCCGCTATGGACCAGCTTTCATTAATGCCATAACTTGTTTCCAGTATAAGAGACTGAGTGCTTCGTTCCCTTCCCGTTTCATCCCGGACCTTGCTTGAACCCTGAACCAACTGGTCAATCTCATGCACTTCATAAGTGGTACTAAAGTACCAGCCGTTTTCATCCGGGGATGAGGTCTCCATAGATCCCAGCAATGGCACTCCAGCACAACTGCAGGTGGCAGCGAATGATGATTCTGATATGAAAAGTAGAGGCAGATACAGGAACAGACAATGATAGAAAATGTTTAATCTCACAATAATACCCTGTTCTCCTAATGAATCTCTGCACCAGGAAAGAATGCTGACCAGGCAAACCAGAAAGCCGTATAAGAGTTTGTCTTCGCTAGAATCTCTGTTTGCCTCTGTCCCTCCACAGCGACACCAAAGATATCCCATTGATTGCCCTCGTTGTCTTGCATCACGACCGGTAATAAACGGCTGGTTGAAGAAAATTCCAGAAGTGTACCATCTGCCAAGGTGCGCCCGAAAATGGCAGCGAAATTCCTGTCAGAACTACCCACCACAACGATTGGCACACCATTAAATTCATCGTTGATAATCTGTATGCCACGCGTAAAAGAGTCAATCGGGTACACCCTGGTGTCATCTCCAGCCCTTATCCCTATTACCCTGGCTTTTTTGTGTAAGCGCGAATCAGCATGAGAAACCGGGAAAAGTAACTCATCTGAAACACGAAAACTACCGTAGGGATAAACGTTATAATTCCGACTAAAGCCGGTCACATCACTGAGCACCAGGGAATCCGGATACATGGACTGCCACGTCTGCCACGTCGTTTCGATCAGTTGTAAGCCCTCTACGGTTTCAGATTGACGTTCCCCTCGCACAGCGAGTTCCAGCATTTGCGACCAATGACTTCCGGTTTCACGATCCCTAAGAATCAGATTAGAGTTGTAAAGCAAACCGGATACACCGTAGGTAGGATCTTCCCTGGAAAGTGACTCTTGCCACGACATCGCAGAGCCCGTCAATGGACAATAACTCAATGTGACCGGCTCCCCCATCAGAGTATAGTTGACAATCTCATGCCAGTTCATGATGCGATGGGGAAGCGCTTTTACTTCGTCGCCATCTCTGAATCCAATCAGCAACTCGTTCGCTGCCATGGATATCGATCCGGCATGGACAAAAAGAGGATTGTCGAGTGATGGTATACCCTCGACCCCAGGACCCCCATCAACTACCTCATCTGCAGGTATCAACCATTCGCCTGAAGCGCTCGGATTTCCTGTATCTGTCAAAGTACTGCCGGTGTTCTCATTGGGATCGACAGAAACTGCATCAGAGCCTCCGCCGCCTCCACAGGCCGAGATCAGCAGACAAATAATTGCGGGAAGGGCAATTGATTTAATAGATCTTCCCTGCTTTGTATACCTGAAGTGTGGCATAAGCCTCTCACATTGACTTCTCGACTTACTACCCAGACCGGAAAATGCTGCAATTCTTTCTTCAGCTTCCAGGAATTTGCCCGTTAATTTGTCATCTTGCCTAAATGGGAAGAACCAGTGCTTTTTCAGGCATGCTTGCATGCCAGTATGGCCGGACTATTCTCTGATGACCTGTAGCGAATTGAGAGTACCGGCCATAAAAATTGTGGAAATATTTCAATCCAACTCATCTTTCCGATCCCGATAGCTGATCCATTGAGTGACAAGAGAAACTCTTTAGCCGTCGGTCCGGTCATCATAGCAACTGGTTCAGTACCTGCTGATTGCTCTGGTATTTATATATGGGAACACGGTATTGAAGGAGCAAAGAGGAAGTGGAAAAGAAATGCCTGACAGGAAGAAGCATAACCGAGGTGGATTTTGAAAACCCTGACGATTCTGATCAGTTTATTAACAGCGATTTTCGCATACCCTGTAGGATCCTTAGAAATAGGCGATTATGCACCAGATTTCACCCTCCCCACTATTGATGAAGGCAAGCAACTCACCCTGTCAGAGTTGAGAGGCACAATTATCTACCTTGATTTCTGGGCATCCTGGTGTGGTCCCTGTCGCCTTTCCTTACCGAAATTGTCCGAATTGCGAACCAGGTTTATAGAGAAGGGTATCGCCATGGAAGTCATCGCAATTAATGTCGATGAATACCCGGATGACGGAAAAGTATTTCTAAGACAATATCCGGTTACCTATCCCGTTCTTAGTGATCCGGACGGAACTGTAGCAAAAACGTATGGCATTCCGGGCATGCCATTTTCATTTCTCATTGATAAAAACGGCAGGATCAGTTACATACACCAGGGATTTCGGCGGGGTGACGAAGTAGAAATTGAGTCACAAGTTCTGGGACTTGTAAACAAGCGCACCGACATATGAATAAACCCGCATAGGCCATGTGCTGCCCGCTCTTAGCACTGATATCTGTTCCCGCATGTACCACAGTAGAACCCTGGAAAAGAGGCAGACTGGCCAAAAAGGAAATGAGCTGGCAACCGGATCCGTTGGTCTCCTCTCTCAGGGAACAGGTTTAATTTCGTAAAGAGGCCTCATCAGGAGGAAAAACTGCCGGCGGCAGTTGCGGATGTAATTAACACCGGGCTAATCGGTGGCTGCAGGTATCGTTTGCAGAGTCAACGCTTGTCTACAGGCATTTGGGTCAAAGGCAAGGCGGTAGGTTATAAAGACGGTAGGTTACAGATGCCCCGACGATGTTCGCCATGGCGTCCTCGTTATCGGCCTGCAAATCCAGGTATGCCGACCCCACGTCGCGAACCAGGTAGCCGGCTTTCTCAGCATACCGGGAAAGCCGTCGCGCGATCGTGTGGGTGATGGTGTCCAGGTCACTCGTCTGAGCTATAATCGAAATCAGTTTAAGAAGTGGCAGGAGAGACAGTGTGTCCAAAAAAGAAGTGTCCATGCGAAAAATGAATTTCTGGGGTTGGGGTTGGGCGGATGAAGCAGAACCCGAAGATGTCGCTAAAGACAAAGAGATGGCCCGATTTGTTGCGGAATCATACGGCGTTCCGGAAGCAGAGCCCCTGACTCGCCCCAGGGTCGAAGAGTTTTCAATACCCGATAGCAGGGTTCAAATACCTGCTAATTTACGAGATATGTGTACCACTGATCCCCATGAACGACTGATCCACAGTCTGGGTAAATCCTTTCCTGATATCGCCAATGCTGCTTTAAGACAATTGCCACATGCCACCGATCTGGTTGCCTATCCCGAAGATGAAGCTCAGATAGCGGCATTGCTGGATTGGGCTGCCGACGACAATATCGCGGTGATTCCATTTGGTGGTGGATCAACCGTTTGTGGCGGTGTGGATCCCGATGTGGGCGATAGTTACGCCGGTGTCATTACCCTGGATTTGCGCAAACTGGATCAGGTACTGGAAATAGACAAGACCAGTCGTGCCGCTCGCATTCAGGCAGGTATCCTGGGGCCGGACCTGGAGGCGCAGTTAAAACCGCATGGATACACGCTCAGGCACTTTCCCCAGTCGTTTGAGTTTTCTACCCTGGGCGGCTGGATCGCCACCCGGTCGGGTGGTCACTACGCCAGCCTGTACACCCATATGGATGACTTTGTTGAGAGTATTCGCATTGTCACACCAGCCGGTGTAATGGAGAGCAGGCGGCTTCCCGGATCGGGCGCAGGACCCAGTCCTGATCGTATGATGATGGGTTCTGAAGGCATTATGGGCGTCATTACCGAAGCCTGGATGAGAATACAGGATCGCCCAACCTTCAAGGGATCCATACCGGTGCTATTCAAGGACTTCTACCAGGCAGCGGAAACAGTGCGCGCCTTGAGCCAATCCTGGCTGTTTCCAACCAATTGCCGACTGATAGACGCAGAAGAGGCAAGCGGTGTAGCCGGTGGTGAACACGCGATGCTGGTGTTGGGGTTTGAGTCGGCTGATCATCCCATTGATGCATGGATGGATAGAGCGCTCGAGCTGGTCGCGGATCACGGCGGATCGTTCGATCGCAGCGTACTGGAAAAGAAAGACAGCAACAAAGCAGGCGCGGCAGGGCAGTGGCGCAATGCATTTATGCAGGCGCCCTATGCCCGATCACGTGCGATAGCCTGCGGCCTGATCGTTGATACGTTTGAAACCGCGATCACCTGGGACAAATTTCCCGAATTCCATGCCGAAATCACTGCGCAGATGAACAAGGTGATCAGGGAAGTTACCGGTAACAATTCCAGAGTGACTTGTCGCTTTACCCACGTCTATCCTGACGGCCCTGCACCTTACTTCACTTATTCAGGGTTGGGCACCACCTCAGGCATGATCGAACAATGGCGGGAAATAAAGGCTGCCTCGATGGAAGTTGTCACCCGGTTGGGTGGTACGGTGACCCATCACCATTCAGTCGGGCGGGATCACCGGCCAGGTTATGAGCAACAGGTTGATCCGCTATTTAGAGATGCATTACAGGCAGCGAAGTCCAGGCTGGATCCAACCGGCATTATGAACCCCGGTATTCTAATCGATCCTGAGAATAGAAAGGTGGGACAGACCGGTACCATGGCTGATCGGTAAAGCAGTCCAATAAGCACCAGTACTGGGGATATAAGCGATGCAATTTACACCTGAACACCGCGTAGCTTACTAACTATTAAGCAATGGTGATGCAATTGCCATTTTCAAATTGCTTTACATACCCAAGGATTGACGCTTATAGACGCGTATTTTTTTAAACACCCACTTTTTTTGTCTCACCACCTGCAATCCCATCACCCTATTTGGA
>JASJXV010000009.1 GCA_030123805.1 Gammaproteobacteria bacterium | reverse complement strand
GCGCTATCTTATCCAGACTGCAGACACAACGATCCTTCTCGTCACCGTAATAGCCGCAAGGACAAGGATTCATTGCTGCTACCAGCTGGAATTGCGCTGGAAAGCGGACCTGTTGTTTTGCCCTTGAGATCATGATCTCCCCTGATTCAAGGGGTTCTCGCAACACTTCCAGGACCTTTCGATCAAATTCGGGTAATTCGTCCAGGAACAAAACGCCGAGATGAGCCAGCGAGATCTCGCCGGGTCTTGGTGTGCTTCCACCTCCGACCAGGGCGACTGCCGATGCCGTGTGATGGGGTGCGCGATAGGGCCGTCGGGACCAGTTTGAATAAGAAAAATCATAATCGGACACAGATTGAATGGATGCTACCTCCAAAGCCTGATGTCCCGGCAATGGTGGCAGCAGATTAACCAACCGACTGGCAAGCATGGTTTTGCCTGCCCCGGGAGGTCCTGTAAACAAAATGTTGTGTCCGCCTGCCGCGGCAATCAGCAGGGCACGTTTTGCCTGGTATTGGCCACGAATATCTGACAATTTGGCAGTACTTTCCTGGTGGCTTTGGACATGGGTATCAATCCTGGGCAGACGCTCGGTACCACACAGATGGTTGCAGACATCCAGCAAAGTTTTCGCGGCCCTCACGTCTCCTGATCTTAACAGTGAAGCTTCCTCACTGTTTTGACAGGGGATAATCAGGTTGTGATGACTCCTCTCCGCGGCGATTGCAGAGGGCAGCACACCTCTCACGGGTCTCAGGTCTCCAGTGAGTGCCAACTCACCCACGAACTCATGGTTTGCCAGGGATTCGGGAGGAATCTGATCACTGGCAGCCAGGATGCAAAGAGCGATTGCCAGATCGTAGCGACCACCCTCCTTTGGTAGATCTGCGGGAGCCAGGTTAACAATGATTTTGTGGTCCGATGGGTATTTAAATCGGGAATTGATCAAAGCACCTTTGACTCTGTCTTTGCTTTCCTTTACGGCAGTCTCTGCCAGCCCAACGATGGCAATACCCGGTAGTCCGCCGCCAAGGTGAACTTCGACATCTACCAGTGGTGCTTTGATACCAATTTGAGCCCGTGTATAGGTAACGGCTAGCGACACAAAATCCCATCCATGACGTATTGTCTAGAACCCTAATCCCTGCGATTCTCTTCTATTCGGGCCAGTTCTTTCTGTAGGAGATCTACTTTTTCTCTCGTACGTAACAACACTTCCTTTTGTGCGTCAAACTCCTCGCGTGTCACCAGATCCAGTTTACTGAAGGATGCCTCCATAAGGGCACGCAGGTTCTTCTTTATGTTCTGAGGCAGCTCCTCCGGCAAGAGCTCGTTGATTTTGCTGGAGAGCTGGTCGAGAAAGGAGTTTGGAATCATTGCGTAGACCTTCAAAGGGCAAGTGATCGGTTTATTGTAGCATTTATGGTTTGCGAATCGTTCGCCTCAACCAATACCGCGAACACTGGTTGCACTGAATTAGAACTCGACTTGAACTTCTGCACCATTTATGTGCCCGCCACTAGCCAAAAAAACATGCTTCCACAGCTATTTTATTGATTTACAACGATTAATTCACGTTGGCATGGTCAATGCAAACCTGATCCCTAATCAAATGGCTTGCCATGCGGGGCAAGCAATTATTAGTCATATTAACGAAAAATACGGAGACTACTGGTGAACAAGCTGAAAGAGATCATTATTGGTGGAGGAATACTGTTGTCAGCCGTTGCGAGCGTCAACGCGGATGAACTGAGTGGCAATGTGGCAATTGGCACAGACTATGTTTACAGAGGAATATCCCAGACCGAAGAAGAAGCAACCATACAGGGTGGCTTTGACTGGACCTCTGAAAATGGTTTATACGCAGGTATATGGGCGTCCAATATTGCTTTCGATGGTTACATAGAGGTGGATTACTACATAGGCTTTGCCGGTAGCATCAATGAGGGCGTCGAATACGATGTTGGATTCTTGCACTACGATTATCCAAACCAGGATTCTGGCCACGCTGATTACAATTTTGATGAGTTCTATGGTTCTATTTCGTTTCAAGGTGTAACGCTGGGACTCGCTGTCACCAGTGATTTTTTTGGCGAAAGCGACAGTGCAGAATACATCTATATAGACTACGAGTTGGGACTGGCCAATGACTTTGGATTAGCTTTCCACTATGGTAGCCAGGACATTGATGACAATGTTGCATTCGGTACACCGGATTATTCTGATTACTCCGTGGCCGTTTCCAAATCCGTCGGAAGCTTTGATTTAGGACTAACCTGGTACGACACTGATCTATCGAGTGACGAGTGTTTTGGCGGCACAGATCTATGTGATTCCAGAGTGGTATTTGCACTATCAAAAAGTCTGTAAACTAGATAAATTTGCGGACCTGTCATTAACAGAACATATTCTGGCAAAGGAGTAGGATTCATGAAATTAGTTACTGCGATCATTAAGCCTTTCAAATTGGATGATGTACGAGAAGCACTTTCTGAAGTATCAGTCCAGGGCATGACGGTTACGGAAGTGAAAGGATTCGGCAGGCAAAAAGGACATACAGAGCTATATCGAGGTGCTGAGTATGTCGTTGATTTTCTTCCAAAAGTGAAGATAGAAGTGGCTATCGCAGATGAGTCTCTGGATAGTGTGATAGAAGCAATAGCCAATTCGGCCAATACTGGCAAGGTTGGAGACGGCAAGATCTTTATCAGTTCCCTGGATGACGTCATACGCATTAGAACGGGAGAAACCGGGGTTGATGCCGTTTAATATCCAGTCCCTGTAATGGCGGCTCTGCAATTGCACTCAGGTGTGGTTTCTTTACCATGAAATATGTAAGTACACGCGGAAGAACAGATCCTGTACCCTTCAAAGATGCCGTTATTATGGGCCTGGCTACAGATGGCGGGTTATTGGTCCCTCAGTTCATCCCCGACGTGGGTAACAAGCTTAATAGATGGTCAAGCCTCGCGTACGGCGAGCTTGCATTCGAAATCATCCGCCTGTTCGCTGATGATATCCCGGAAAATGATCTACGGCGATTGATCAATGCCAGCTACAGTACCTTTGCGGATTCCCGGGTCACACCGATTAAGAAAGCGGGGGATCTTTATATTCTCGAGTTGTTTCATGGTCCAACTCTGTCGTTTAAGGATGTAGCACTACAGCTACTTGGCAATCTGTTCGAATACATCCTGGCAGAGCGAGATCAATCACTGAATATTCTCGGTGCCACTAGTGGCGATACGGGGAGCGCTGCCATTGCAGGTGTCAGGGGGCGTAAGAATATAGACATATTCATTATGTTCCCGGAGGGAAAAACATCCCCGATCCAGGAGCGACAGATGACATCAGTTCTGGATGCCAATATCCATAATTTGGGGATTGATGGGAGTTTTGATGACTGCCAATATCTTTTGAAATCGATTTTCTCTGACCTGGAGTTCAAAGAGAAGTACCAGTTGGGCGCTGTCAATTCAGTCAATTGGGCGAGAGTATTAGCTCAGATTGTCTATTACTTCTCCAGTTGGTATCAGCTGGATATGCCAGCAAGGTTTGATGTCTGTGTGCCGACTGGTAATTTCGGAAATATATTTGCCGCATACCTGGCTCGTCGTATGGGCTTGCCGATTAATAGATTGATATTGGCTACTAATGCTAACGACGTATTGAGTGTATTTTTCAATACTGGTCGTTATGCACGTGGCGACGTGAGGTTCAGCCACAGTCCGGCTATGGACATCCAGGTTGCCAGCAATTTTGAGCGGTATATGTACTTTCGATTCGGTGAGTCCGGGGAAAAAGTTCGGGAATTTATGGATGCATTCAACAAGTCTGGTAAAGCTCAGATTCATTTAAACACGCCAGAAGTCGACGTGCTATTCAGGGCCAGTTCTGCTACTGATGCAGAGACGGTTGAATGCATCCGGACTACATTTAACTCATTCGGCTATTTGGCAGATCCGCATACAGCAGTGGGACTGCATGTGGCAGGCAAGTACATTCAGAAAGATATTCCTATGCTGTGCATGGCTACAGCACATCCTGCCAAGTTTCCAGAGGTTGTGCAGCAGGCGTTGCCTGATACCTGGATAGGTCATGAATCGTTGGACCTGTTGAAAGATATGCCGACACGCAAGGAAAATCTCCGCGCAGACATTGACGCGGTTAAAAACTTTATTATCAGCCACCAGCGCATCTCAGATTGAAGCAGCAGATTCCCTATAGTCCCTTCTCTATCTCATCAACAGCAAGGGGAAGGTGAGCCAGGTTAGTAATTTCCTGATCAGGACTATGCTTGCCAGTAAAGGATCTGGCTCCCCGGTTTATCCAGATGGTATTGAACCCAAATTGCCTCGCTGGATCCATATCCAGTAGAGGATGATCACCAATATATATCATCTCACCGGGTGCAGCGCCGGTATGCTTTACGGCTGCTCTGAATAAATCCGGCGCTGGTTTGGGTGAGCCCACGTCAGCAGCAGAGAATGCAAAACTAAAGTAGTCAGCAAGCCCGAGCTTGTTGATATCAGCATTGCCATTAGTCAGCGAGCCCAGCGTATACGAACAGACAAGTCGTGCCAGTGATTCAATCACGCCGTCGAAGAAAATTACATTATTTCGCGCTTCAAAAAAAACGTCGAAAGCCTTGTTTGAATAATTGCGGGCGTCTTCGGATGAGTATCCACTGATCTCAAGAGCATGGCGTATAACACGTTTTCGAAGTAAGCTCAGATCGGCAACTAAAGACGGCTCCGCGCCCAAAATTTGTTCCCGGAACTGCCGCATGCTAACCACATCATACTGCAACTGCGAGCAGTTGCTGGACAACCAGTCTGCCAATACTTTTTCGGCCTGAATAAGGGTTGGCCTCATATCCCATAGAGTATCGTCCAGATCGAATGCAAGTACTTTTATTGCCATGACGCCGGTTACCAGAATTATTGTTGATTACGCTGTTATTGGGATTGCTTTGTTCAATATCAATTTGATCGCTGTTTATCCTTAGACTTCTTGCTCCGTGCTCTGGGATGTGCCTTATCGTAAACATCGGCCAGATGCTGGAAATCAAGATGGGTATAGATTTGCGTGCTCGAGATATCCGCGTGTCCGAGTAGTTCTTGTACCGCCCGAAGATCGCCACTGGATTCTAACATATGACTGGCGAACGAATGGCGCAACATGTGCGGGTGAAGATTACCGGGTAAATGCTGTAGCAGTTGCCATTTACGCATTCTTGCCTGAACAGTTCTGCGTCCGATCCGGGTTCCGCGCTCGCTGATGAAAAGTGCCTGGTGGGATATCGCAGCAAGGTGTCTTCCGGATGATTGTTTGCCAGGCGGCTCATTACGGCCATCCAACCAGTGTCTAATGGCAGCGACAGCTTTTCTCCCGATGGGCAGTGTGCGTGTTCTCTTACCCTTCCCAGTCACCCTGAGGCTAGCATCATCCAGGTCCAGATCAGTAATATCGAGATCAACCAATTCAGCGAGCCGCAGACCGGATGAATAAAATAGCTCCATCACCGCTTTGTCACGGATGGCATGCCAGCCAGTATCTTCGATATTCAATAACCGGGCAACCTGATCTACGTCCAGTGTTGCGGGTAGTTTTTTATCCTGTTTTGGGGCAGATATCCCTTTCGCAGGATTGCGCCTGACCTCGAGCTCCCTGGAGAGATAATTAAAGAATGACCGTATAGCCGATAGCACACGTTGCAGGCTCTTGCCGGATAATCCGGAGAAGCGTAAATCAGCGATAAATCGTCTCACTTGATTGGTGCTTAGATCGGACCACCGGTGTAGATCGATCTCTTTATGCCGCTGACAAAAATAGAGTAACCGTCTGAGATCTCGACTATAGGCATCAATTGTATGCGGAGACAGTTGTCGCTCCTCACGTAAATAGGCGAGAAAGAAGTCAATGTGCGCCACCAGAGGTGCAGCTGTTTGGTTGCTCATGGAAACACAGTTCCCGTGCTGTCAGCGGTGCAAAACCACTGCTTCAGTCTTCTAATGCAGATGCAGTGGAATAAGATGACTTAACACATCCGCGATAAAATTAAGAAATAGCGTGCCCATACGGGCCTGGAAATATTCAGGATCCTTGTTACCGATGGCAAGCAGTGCATCGTCATTAACCGACTTGATAGGCAATATAGCGATAGATTTCACCTTTTTACTTTCGATGCCAAAAATATAGTCCTGCTCTTCGGGCCTCAGGACTCCCAGAACGGGTCGATTGTTCTCGACCAGGCCCGGGATGTTTTCTCTCACCGTATCCTGCGGGATGATGGATACCCAATGATTAATTTCTTTATGCTGATCGCCAAAAACGATCAATCGGTAGCTACTGCATTTAAAGTCGTTCTTCAGACTGTTTTCAAGACAGAGCAGGAATTGTTCCGCAGTGGTTGCGTCAAGCAGAGCAAGAACAAGGTCTGTAGTGCGTTTAAAAGTAACGTCGTTAATTTTTGCAGTCGCCACCAGATCATTTAGCCTGCGCCTCATCTCGATATTTTTCTCTCGCAGGAGGGTAACCTGTCTTTCAACAAGCGACACCGACGCTCCTCTTTGATGGGGTATGTCAAGATGCAACAAGAGATCATCCTGGTCTTCGAAAAAATGTGGGTTAGCTTTAAGAAAAGCGACTACCCTCTCCGGGCTCGGAATATTAGTAGACACCTTTGCTTGTGATTTCTTTATGGCTTTAGTCATATCTGTAGATGACCCTCGTATACGCGACATGCTGCACCTGTTAGCATAACCGGGTGGTCATCACCCTTCCATTTCACTTTCAGTTTACCACCGGTCAGTTCAACATTAACTTCTTCATCAAGCAACCCTTGCAGGCGACCGGCGACCACTGCTGCGCAAGCACCTGAGCCGCAAGCCAAGGTCTCTCCTACACCTCGCTCATAGACACGCAGTTTAACATTGGACCGGTTGACTATTTGCATAAATCCCACATTCACTTTTTCAGGAAAGCGTTTATGATTCTGTACAAGCGGGCCAAGTCTGGATACTGGTGCGGAATTGACATCGCCTACTATCAGTATTGCATGGGGATTGCCCATTGAAACGACTGAGCATTGCACTGAACTTTCAGAACCAGCCAAATCCATACTGCCGCACAGAGAGATGGCGTAAGTAATACCGGGTTTGTCCGAGATAAACGGTATATGCTCAGGTTGTAGTTGAGGCGAACCCATATTAACGGTGATATTACCGTCTTTTTCCAGTTTGCATTCGATTGCACCGGTATTCGTTTCAATCTTCAGCAACGTTTTTGTCGTTAAGCCACGATCACGAACAAAGCGCGTAAAACATCGCGCACCATTACCACATTGTTCAGCTTCAGAACCATCGGCGTTAAAAATACGATAGCGAAAATCCATATCTGGATCAGTGGGCGGTTCGACGGTGAGCAACTGGTCAAAACCAATACCTGTACGACGATCGGCAAGCACACTTATCTGTTCATTTGTGAGGTGAATGTTTTGCGAAATAAGATCCAGTAATATGAAGTCGTTACCAATTCCGTGCATCTTTGTGAATCGAATTAACATAACTTTAGATTACTGAGGCTTGCAGTGAATGCAACTGTTATTTCCAATTGTGCTTTATTGATGAGATGCTGGCCAATCAGGCTTGTCCACAGTTGGTTGGTCCGGGCGACCCCGTCTAGGCGACCCCGTCTGTTCTCGGACAGCGACCTGATAGCTTGCAAGCAATTGATCCCGAGGTTTTTTCTGGATCAATTCCCGACTAATACAGCAAGACAAGGTGTGTTAACGCTTTTTGCGGAGCAAGTTAATAGCTGCTGTCTACTCCGGTAAGAGTGATTCAAGAGCCAGTTGCATGTCAATGGTCTCCCGTTGTCTGACAACATAGACGTCATGCCCATCCACGATGATCTCGGGCGCTCTGTTACGCGAATTATAATTGGAACTCATGACAAAGCCGTAGGCGCCGCAGGATTCAATCGCCAGGAGATCCCCTGATTGGATAGCCAGAGACCGTTCTTTTGCCAGAAAATCACTGGTTTCACACACAGGCCCGACAATATCATACACACCGGGCGTCTGGTTCGATTGCACTGTTGCGATGACATTCTGCCAGGCGTTGTAAAGCGACGGCCTCAACAAATCGTTCATGGCGGCGTCCACGATTGCGAAATGCTTCAGGTCGTTGTCCTTGAGGTAGCTGATGCGGGTGAGAAGTATCCCGGCATTAGCCGCAATATAGCGGCCTGGTTCAAATATGAGCTCCATGTTCCGATGACCAATCATCTGCTTGATAGCGGCGGCATATTCCTCAATCGTAGGCGGTGTTTCTTCCCTGTAGCGAACCCCAAGGCCGCCTCCCATATCAATATGCTGTATTGATATGCCATCAGCTGCCAAAGTGTCGACAATTTCGAGACAGGTCTTAAGAGCCTCTTGAAATGGCCCCAGATCTGTCAGTTGAGACCCGATGTGACAGTCAACACCTACTATTTCAATGTGCGCAAGATCTTCTGCTACTCTGTAGGTTTCAAGAATTCGCTCTCCGGAAATGCCAAATTTATTCTCCCGCAGCCCGGTGGCGATGTATGCATGGGTTTGTGGGTCTACATCTGGATTTACGCGCAATGAAACAGGTGCCAGCATGTTTTTTGCCGCTGCGATATTGTGAATTAGCAGAAGTTCTGCCTCTGATTCAACATTAAAACAGCGGATACCCACCTCGAGAGCCCGTTGAATTTCGTCAGGCAGCTTTCCAACCCCTGAAAAAACAATCTTGCCTGGATCACCGCCCGCCCGGAGGACCCGTTCCAGTTCGCCACCCGAGACGATATCAAAACCGGAACCCAGTCGCGCCAGCAGATTGAGAACAGCTATGTTGCTATTAGCCTTCACTGAATAACAGATCATGTGTTGCTGGTTGTGGAAGGCGGACTGGAAGTTGTTGTAATTGGTTTCCAACGCAGCACGTGAATATACATAGCAGGGTGTGCCGTAATCCGCGGCTAACTGACGCGCGGACACTTGTTCAACAAACAACTCATTGTTCTGAAAATGGAAGTGACTCATTGGAATAAATTCTCGTCAGCGAGACCGGATCAGGCACTTGTTTAATCGTGTTGCTCAACCGGATCGTCTGCATCGGGCAAAAATAGCGGTCCCTTCTGGCCACAACCAGCAAGAAACAGGCACAAGAATAGTATAATCAGTATCAGTCGCATAATCTTTCCCATAAATCAGCTGGGGTATTCAGGGCGGGCGACAAGTATACTCGAGGTCACACCTGGGTCAAATTGACGCTACATCAGCGGAGTAGACTATGAACGAGAGTGAATTTAATGATCTGGTGGACCAAACCTTCGATTCCATCGAAGATTCATTGGAGCAATTGGATGTGGATTTTGATCAGGCCGAGAGCGTGTTGAGCATAGAATGTGCGGATGGCTCAATGATTATTTTGAGTAGACAGCGAGTATCCTCCGAGATCTGGGTAGCGGCTCGATCCGGCGGCTTCCATCTCGGCATAGTAGATGGCATCTGGAACTGTGCAAAGACCGGTGAGACCCTGCGGGGGTTGCTGGAGAGAGTTCTCGGGGAGCAAATGGGCGAGGTGGTCAATTTGCCGATTCGGCCTGCTTGATCGTCTGCCTGGCTCTTGTTATCGCTTGCAGCACCTGTTCCGGAGCTGTTCCGCCGATGTGATTGCGTGCAGTTACCGAGCCTTCGAGAGTAAGAAAATCAAATATGTCATTCTCTATCAGGTCAGAAAATCTACACATTTCTTCAAGTGACAACTCTGCCAGATCCTGCTGCTTACCAATAGCATGATGTACCAATTGACCGACAACTTCGTGGGCATCTCTGAACGGCAGCCCCTTGCGGACCAGATAGTCAGCCAGGTCTGTCGCTGTAGCATAGCCTTTTAATGCCGCATTTCGCATCTTCTCAGCTTTTACGCTGAATGCGGGAATCATGTCGGCATAGACGCGTAAACAATCCTTAATGGTATCTATGGTGTCGAAAAGAGGTTCTTTGTCTTCCTGATTGTCCTTGTTGTAAGCAAGTGGTTGACCTTTCATCAGCATGAGTAACGACATCAGGTGACCTGTCACCCTGCCGCTCTTGCCTCGCACCAGTTCCGGGACATCGGGATTTTTTTTCTGCGGCATAATGGACGAGCCGGTGCAAAAACGATCCGGTAGTTCAATGAAGTCAACCAGTGGTGAAGTCCAGAACACCAGCTCTTCAGACCATCTGGACAGGTGGTTCATAATGAGGCTGGCAACGGCAGCGAACTCGATGACAAAGTCCCGGTCACTCACGGAATCCAGGGAATTGTAACCCGGACGATCAAATCCCAGCAGATCAGCAGTCATCTGACGGTCTATGGGATAGCTTGTTCCCGCGAGGGCTGCAGCACCAAGTGGCATTATATTTACTCTGGATCGACAATCGGACAGGCGCTGACAGTCTCTCTCTATCATTTCAAACCAGGCCATCAGATGATGTCCAAAGGTAACGGGTTGAGCCACTTGCATGTGTGTAAAACCCGGCATTATGGTCGCTGCTTGCAGTTCGGCCAGATCCAGGATGCCACGTTGAAGGCGGCGAATCTCTGCGATGATGATGTCAATTTCGTCACGCAGGTATAAGCGTAAATCAGTGGCTACCTGGTCATTACGAGATCTTCCCGTATGCAGTTTTTTGCCGACATCGCCGATTCTGTCGGTCAAGGCTTTTTCGATATTCATATGCACGTCTTCCAGTGCAACTGACCAACTGAAATTGCCATTGCTTATCTCGACCGAAATGTCTTCCAAACCAATTCTAATCGCTTCGAGCTCCGTACGAGTGAGAATCCCTGTACTCTCAAGCATGGTGGCATGAGCAATAGAGCCCTTTATGTCCTGAGTCGCCATGCGTTGGTCAAACTGAACAGAAGCAGTGAAGGACTCAACAAAATCATCTGTGGTTTCGGTGAATCTACCTTCCCAGAGCTTTTTTGGTCTATCATCGTTACTCATTCTGGTTTCCATATACTGCGTGTTGTTTGTACTGATAGATTATATCAGTAACATGGGACTTCGCCTGAATAAGTATGAGATAGATTCAGCTATGAACGCATCACAGAAATCTACAAAACAATCAAATCCGGACGCAGTTGAGCCGTTGGAACAGAGCTTCTTCTTACCTGATCTCTGCGCTACGCAAAGTATTCTATTCCTGATATTGATATTTGAGTTGCTGGCATTCGTATTAGTGTTATCCGATAGCGGCCTGGCCGATTTCAGTTGGACTCAGCTTGGTTTGACTTCGTTATTTGTGCAGTGGGTAGCACTCTGTAGCGCCGGTGCGCTATGCAATCTTCGGCATTTTTTGGGCAGCCTGAGTACTGCCCTGGGAACCAGCCTGGCTTTTGCTCTGGTGATGTTAATCACGCTGACTTTCAGCCTGATCGCAGTCTGGGTAGTGCAGGTGGATGGATTTCAATGGCCTGGCTTCGACTGGAACACGATACTCAGGAATATGCTTATTAGTGCGATTATCACGGGTTTAGCGTTCAGATACCTGTACCTTCAGCATCAGTATGTGCAACAAAAGCATGCTGAATTGCAGGCTCGAATTCAGGCGTTGCAGTCTCGAATCCGCCCGCATTTTCTGTTCAACAGCATGAATATCATTGCCAGTCTTATATCCGTGGATCCTGACATGGCAGAGGAAGTCGTTGAAGATCTATCGGTTTTGTTCAGGGCGAGTTTAAGTGACACCAGCGGTGTACAAGTCACTCTTAGCGAGGAACTGGATCTGTGTAAACGTTACGTGCGAATTGAATCTCTCCGTCTTGATGATCGACTGCGAGTAGAGTGGGACATAGAAGTAGATCCAGCAATGATCAGGATCCCGCTTCTAACACTGCAACCATTACTGGAGAATGCTATTTATCATGGTATTCAACCGCTCAAGGATGGCGGCACTGTAAATGTGCGTATTTTTATTGACGAAAATGGCATCAATCTCAGGGTAAGGAATCCTCACGGAAGAGGTGACACGGTGCATAGCTCGGGAAATAGAATGGCTTTGGATAATATCCGCAGTCGATTACACGCAATTTACGGATCTCAGGGGCGGGTAACGACCAGAGTAGATGAAATTACTTACGAAACCTGGGTGCAATATCCGCACGAAAATGCATGAAAAGTGTGCGTGAGTGCTCAATATTTGAAGAACTGAAGGCATACTTGGGAATAATGTCGACCAGGTCACGTTTTTTCCCCTGAAAATGTTTTAACTTTTAGGCTACAAGAGAGCTCACCGGAGAAAATGGACCCGACCCGGTGATATTCTCAGATTAGAGTCCATAGAGGCAGAAATCATGAGGGTACTAATTGTAGATGACGAAAGACTGGCAAGAGAAAGACTAATTCGTATGGTAGGAGCTTTGGATTGCTATGAAGTTGCAGGAGAGGCAGCCTCCGGTAGACAAGCAATCGAAAAGATTAAGTTGCTGGATCCTGACATCGTACTGCTGGACATTCGCATGCCAGATATGGACGGGCTTACTGCTGGTGAACATATAGCCAAACTGCCATCACCGCCAGCAATTATCTATTGCACGGCTTTTGGCGAGCATGCCATAGACGCATACAAGGTTAGTGCTGCAGGATATTTGTTGAAACCAGTTCGCAGGGATGCCCTGCAGGAAACACTCTCGAAAGTCGTAAAAGCAAATAAGGTACAGATTGCCCACATAAAAGGTGACGGCCAACGCGGCAAAATACGCACGCATATCAGTGCAAAAACGCGCCGCGGCATTGAATTGGTGCCACTGCATGATGTGTGTTTCTTCCAGGCTGATCATAAGTATGTCACGGTGCGTCATGAAGGCGGTGAGCTGCTTATTGATGACACTCTCAGGGATCTCGAGGATGAATTTGGGGATTTGCTGGTGCGCGTGCATCGAAACGCGTTGGTAATGACAGATCATCTGGACGGATTGGAACGTGATGTTCATGGTCACTACCAGGTTCGCATGAAAGGCGTCGAAGAAAAACTGGATGTTAGCCGTCGGCATATATCCGGACTCAGACGATTGGTTCAGCGCCTTTAGAATAGATAACCTTATCGGGTCTCTCGCTGACACTGACATCTTCGGCAATGGTGTTCTGAATCATTGTGGTTGCCTGAAAATAGACAATTTCCCCTTCGGGCGCAATTGGGCGCCCTGAAGTAATCAATGGCTGAGCAAGTAGAGGCATCACTTTACTTCGCCCTTTCCTATATAATCGCCGCAATAACGGCACAACCTGGTCTCTGACTTCGCAAGTCAAGCCCTGCGCCAAATGTCTTTTTCTTCAACAATAATAGACAGTGAAATATATGCACAAGATCCGTATTGCCACGCGGGAAAGCGCCCTGGCACTGTGGCAAGCCGAATACGTAAAAGAGCTGTTACGGTCACATTTTCCTGATTTGCAGGTGGAAATCGTCGGCATAACCACGCGCGGTGACAAAATCCTCGATAAGCCACTGAGCAAAGTAGGGGGTAAGGGCTTGTTTGTGAAGGAGTTGGAAACAGCGCTGTTTGAAGGGACTGCAGATATTGCTGTGCACTCCATGAAAGATGTGCCAATGCAACTCCCTGACGGCATGTCCATTGCCACAATTTGCGAGCGTGCAGATCCGCGGGACGCATTCGTATCAAATGACTACCAGAACCTGGAAGCGCTGCCTTCCGGTGCGAAATTGGGTACATCCAGTGTGCGACGAAAATCCCAGATTAGTGCACTAAGACCGGATCTGGATTATGTTGATCTGCGCGGGAATGTGGGAACCCGGCTTAGAAAACTGGATGAGGGAAATTACGCCGCCATCCTTCTGGCTGTGGCAGGGCTTGAAAGATTGGAGTTGTCAGATCGTATTACTTACAAGTTTCCAGTTGAAACATCCATACCCGCGGCTGGGCAAGGAGCCGTTGGCATAGAATGCAGAAGCGATGATCAGGAAACATTGTCTATGTTACAGCTTCTTAATCACGAGCCAACCTTTATGTGTGTGAGCGCGGAGAGAGCAATGTCCAGATCGTTAAATGCGAACTGTGAAGCTCCTGTAGCGGCATATGCCCAGCTGATTGGGAAGAATCTCAATCTGGTCGGATTGGTTGCCCGTTTGGATGGCAGTCAGATAATGATTGACAAGATGGCAGGAGATGCTTCTCAGGCAGAGCAGCTTGGAATACAGTTAGCGGATAAACTAATCGCGCAGGGCGCGTTGGAGCTGCTTGGCATTTAATCATCTCCACATATCAGGGTATCAGAAAGAGTAACTGTGATGACCAGGAAGGCTGTATTGGTTACACGCCCGATGGAACAATCCGCCGGAATTCTTAAAGCGATTGAGAATAGCGGTGCACATCCCGTTGCCTTTCCCCTGCTCAAGCTGGAAAACTTGCCGATAGATCAGGCTGCAAAACAAAAAGTCATGAATCTTGATAGTTACGATCTGGTAATCTTTATTAGTGGTCCGGCTGTGCAGTTCGGTATGACCTGGGTAGAAAACTATTGGCCACAACTGCCAGTAGCCATCACCTGGTTTGCAGTAGGCAAAGCCACTGCAAACAGGTTGAGAGCATACAATATTGATGTCGTTACTCCCGCTCGAGAGAACTCCGAAGGTTTATTGGAATTGGCTGTACTGCAGCAGGTCAGTGGCAAGAAAGTGCTCATAGTCCGGGGAACAGAAGGAAGGGAAAAGCTGGCCGATACACTTCGCAGCAGAGGTGCTGAAGTAGATTATCTGGAAACCTATAGAAGAGACAGGGAGTCCTGGACGTCCGAAGACCTTTACAAACTGCTTGAACAACACAGTATTGAAATAATAATGATAACCAGCAGAGCCGCGCTGGATTACCTTGCGAACCTCATGCAAGCAGAAGCAGCCAAAACACAGATTAAGCTGATCCTGCCGTCCGAACGACTGTTGAAAATGGCAGATAGACTGGGCTTTCCCCGTTGTCATCTGGCGAACGGAGCGGATGATGATTCAATGTTAGATGCGTTGCGGATTACTATTGACCAATTAATTGTGAGAGAACAATACCGTGGATGAACCGAATTCTTCAACGGCATCTGATATAGATGATGCACTTGACCGACTGGAACATAAAGTGACCCGGGAAGAGAAACCGAGTGCGTCCGGTTCGAGCGCGGCATCAATAGCTGCACTCTTGATGGCATTTATTGCGCTTGGTGGAGCTGCCTATAGTGTGTTTGTTAGTTACCAACAACAGGCGTCCGGATCATTGGATGAATATCTGTTGGCTCTTGAACAACCGATAAGACGGGCTGAGCAGGAGCTGGTAGAAATAAGGCAACAGGTCAATTCGTTACAAACGTTACAGTCGAATCAGGCTGAGAAAATACAAAAGCAGCTGAGTGAAGTAATTCGCGAAGTCCAGTCGATGGAAGGTACCAGTAGTCGCGACTGGTTGCTAGCGGAAGTAGAGTATCTGCTAAAGCTCGCTAGTCAAAGGGTGCTGATAGAAAAAGAAGTGGACACTGCAATTGGCCTGCTTATGTCAGCAGATGACATCCTCGAAAAATCGGCGGGTATTTCTGCATTCACGATAAGAGAAGCCATTGCAAATGACATTGCCAAATTAAAGGCAGTGGGCGGGATCGATCTGGATGGCTTGTATCTACGCCTGGGGGCGTTGGTAAATCAAGTAAACCTGCTCCAACAAAAACGAAAAAGTTATCAAGTCGCGGAAGTCTCTGCAGGACCAGTAAATGCTAACGAGTTGATTGAGGTATCTCTTAACTGGGCCGATCATGTAACTCTGTTTTTCGACAAGCTGTTTGCAAAGCTGAACGGGTTGATCGATTTTCGCCGGGGCACCGAACGTATACAGCCAATATTGCCGCCAGCAGAAGAATATTATCTTCGCCAGAACCTGATTCTGAAACTCGAACAGGCCCAGGTGGCATCACTCAAAGGGACGCAAACAGTTTTTGAATATAGTCTTAACGAAAGTCTAAATTGGATCAAACTGTACTTTGAACCAACGGATCCCCTGACCGGGGCAATGTTAAAAAGCCTTGAAGAAATGTTACAAATTCGAGTGGAACGCCAGTTACCGGATATCTCGTCTTCCCTGATACTAATCCGGGAACTGCTAACAGATTTTCACAAATCACCCGGCGGTGCGGTACAAAAATCCGTCACGGACGGGAATCAATGAGAAGGACGCTTGTTTATATAATCCTGACCATTCTAGTGGCTGGGTGGCTTGGAAATCTCATTGCCAAAGATCCAGGATATGTCCTGTTAACCTATGATGGTACAACGCTGCAGACCAGTCTGTGGGTATTTCTGGGAGCACTGGTACTCCTGCTGTTAGTCATACTGGGACTGTTGCGGTTGATGAGGGTGTTGTTGTCATCGGGAGGCATATGGGGCAATTGGCGTACCCGGCAACGGCTATCGAGAGCACACGACCTCACTAACAGGGGAATCACTAGTTTGATAGAGGGCCATTGGCTGAGAGCACAAAATTATTTGTTGAGAGCAGGCGATGATTCTGCGCTGCCGTTGGTCAATTACCTGGGTGCAGCCAGAGCAGCACAGGAACAGGGAGATATCGAAAAACGAGATGAACTTATTCAGTTGGCCAGAGAGCGAGCCGATGGATCTGAACTGGCCATCGGCATCAGTCAGGCCAAATTTCAGATCGATATCGAAGAGTGGGAACAGGCTGTGTCCACCTTGTCACATCTACCTCGAAATGCCGTTGTGTTAGAGCTTCTCGTGAAGGTCTACGGTGCATTGCATGACTGGCGATCATGTAAAGAGTTACTTCCTGCGTTAAAGAAGAATTTAGCCAAAGAAAGATATGCTGAATTGGAAAAGCTGGTTTGGTGCTCGTTGTTGAATCAATCCGCTGCCAATGATATTACCTCAGTGAATGAGAATGCTCAGGATCAATTCAGGCAGATGTGGAAACAGGTGCCATCTGAATTGAGGAAAGATAGTGAAATTCTGCTAGCGCATGCCAGCAACCTGGTGAATTCAGGTGCTAAAGCGGAAGCAACGGAGATCGTCAGAAAAGCGCTCAAATCTCAATGGCATGAATCCCTGGTTGATTATTTCGGTATGCTTGCCTCGCCAGATCCCCAAAATCAAATCAAGACAGCGGAATCCTGGTTACAGAAATACCCTGACAATCCCCGGGTATTGCTTTGCATTGGCAGGCTTTACATACAGTTGGGCGACTACGAGACTGCCAGACATCACCTGGAAAAGAGCATGGCTGTCAAGCGCAGTCGTGAAAATTGTATAACGCTTGGTAGAGTGATGGCGAAGCTTGGAGATCATGTGCGCAGCAACCAATTGTATTTGCTTGCGATGGCCGAGGAGGAAGCAGATTATTGATGAGTTGTGTGAGTCTCCTGGTGCTCAAATCACCCCATGGAATTATTACTTGGCGAGTGGGATCTCAAGGGAAGACCATATTTCATCTATTCTTGATTTCACATCCCCGGACATTTTAATAGTGCGGCCCCATACCCGTTGAGTTTCCGATGGCCACTTATTGGTCGCATCAATACCCATTTTGGATCCGAGGCCTGCAACAGGTGAAGCAAAATCCAGATAATCTATCGGTGTGTTCTCTATTATCTGGACATCCCTTTTTGGATCGACGCGCGTTGTCAGCGCCCAAATAACTTCTTTCCAATTTCTTGCGTCTACATCATCATCAGTAACAACAATAAATTTGGTGTACATAAACTGCCTTAGATAACTCCATACACCCATCATGACATGTCTGGCGTGACCGGGGAATTGCTTACGTATTGTTACAATGGCCATCCTATACGAGCACCCTTCCGGCGGTAGATAAAAATCAACTATTTCGGGAAATTGCTTCTGCAGAATGGGCACAAACACTTCGTTCAACGCCAATCCGAGAATGGCGGGTTCATCAGGGGGTTTGCCTGTGTAAGTACTGTGGTAGATGGGATCGTTTCGGTGGCAGATTCGGGTGATGGTCATTACGGGGAACTGTTCGACCTCATTATAATATCCGGTGTGATCGCCGTAAGGTCCTTCATCGTGAATCTCATCAGGGTCGATAAATCCTTCGAGTACAAATTCTGCACGAGCTGGCACCAGCAGATCATTCGTCACACATTGAGTAAGTTCGGACTTGCTACCTCTGAGGAGACCAGCAAAGGCTGCTTCTGATAGAGAGTCAGGGATAGGGGTTACTGCTGCCAATATTGTTGCTGGATCCGCTCCCAGCACGACTGAGACCGGAAATCGCTCCCCCGGGAATTTCTCTTTCCACTCGCGGAAATCCAATGCACCGCCTCGTTGCGGTAACCATCGCATAATAACCTTGTCTTTAGAGAGAACCTGCATGCGATATATGCCGACATTGTGGCGCTCTTTATTAGGCCCCCTGGTGACTACTAGAGGCCAGGTAATCAGTGGCGCTACATCTTCAGGCCAGCAAGTCTGAATCGGTAATCGGGACAGGTCCACCTGTTCCAGGACATTTTGCTGGCACAGGGGATTGCGTACAATCCGGGGCGCCATGTTCATGACTTGCTTGAATATGGGAAGTTTTTCCCAGGCATCCTTGATGCCCTTCGGCGGATCAGGCTCTTTAAGATAGGCGAGGAGTCGGCCTATCTCTCTAAGCTGAGTAACGGATTCCTGGCCCATACCCAAAGCAACGCGTCGTGTGGTACCAAAAAGATTACCCAGTAGTGGAATGTTACAGCCTTTGGGATTTTCAAATAGCAGAGCCGGGCCCTCGTGCTGCAATACCCGGTTACAAATTTCTGTAACCTCCAGATTTGGATCCACTTCGGGCTGAACTCGAACCAGTTCGCCTTGCGCTTCTAACATGTTGATAAAGTCGCGCAAATCTTTATATTTCATGGAAAGGTGTGGCTAGAAGCCTGTGTCATTTAACTTAGCGGTTATTTGCGTTTCATTGAAGAGAAAAATTCTTCGTTGGTTACTGTGTTTTTCATGCGATCCAACAAAAACTCAATGGCGGCAACATCATCCATTTCGTGAAGGATCTTCCTGAGGATCCAGATTTTCTGTAGTTCGTCGTCTGTGGTTAACAAGTCTTCACGTCGGGTACCGGACCTGCGAATATTAATAGCCGGATAAACACGTTTCTCTGCTATTTTACGCTCTAGATGAAGTTCCAGATTGCCGGTGCCTTTGAACTCCTCATAGATGACCTCATCCATCTTTGAACCCGTATCAACCAGGCAAGTAGCTATAATAGTCAAACTGCCGCCTTCTTCAATATTCCTGGCGGCGCCGAAAAATCGCTTCGGTTTCTCCAAAGCATGTGCATCTACACCACCCGTCAGTACCTTGCCTGAAGAAGGTTGTACAGTGTTATAAGCACGCGCCAGGCGGGTTATAGAGTCCAGTAAAATGACCACATCGGCCTTGTGTTCAATAAGTCTCTTGGCTTTTTCTATGACCATCTCACTGACTTGAACGTGTCTGGATGGTGGCTCATCGAATGTGCTGGCAACGACTTCACCGCGAACAGAACGCTGCATTTCCGTGACCTCTTCCGGTCTTTCATCGATGAGTAACACAATGAGATGGCATTCAGGGTTGTTGCGGGCGATCGCCTGGGCAATATTTTGCAGAATGAGTGTCTTGCCTGCTTTTGGTGGAGACACGATGAGCCCTCGTTGGCCCTTACCAATGGGTGATGTCAGATCGATTATGCGAGAAGTAAGATCTTCGGTGCTGCCGTTTCCTGCTTCAAGGCGCAGATGTTCATCAGGAAAGAGAGGCGTAAGGTTTTCGAATATGATCTTATTTTTAGATTCAGCCGGATCTGTAAAATTTATCTGGTCGACTTTAAGCAGTGCAAAATAGCGTTCGTTATCTTTTGGTGGTCTGATCTTGCCTGAAACGCTGTCTCCGGTACGTAGATTGAAGCGTCGAATTTGACTGGGTGAGACATATATATCATCGGGCCCGGCAAGATATGAGCTATCAGCGGATCTCAGAAAACCGAAGCCATCCTGAAGAATTTCCAGCGTACCATCGCCAAATATAGCTTCACCGCCTTTCGCATGTTTGCGTAAGACGCTGGCGATAATTTCCTGTTTTCGGGATCTGCCGAGATTTTCCATGCCCATGCTCTGGGCGATCTCAAGCAATTCTGGTATTGGTTTGGATTTTAAATCTGTAAGATTCATAGTAACACTTTGGTTTGACGGTAGGATTACACGCGCATGCGTGCGTGGGTTAGAAAAAAAGATTCTGTGTATAAAATTATGGGAGCTTGGCGTGGACAGGATGCAACGCGGTTTGGAGTATACGCTTAATATTCCATATGTCCATCGTGAATATAGAGCCTATTCAGCAATTAGTCCAATGTTTTTGTTATTGAAAATTAGTTAGTTCCTGTCCTGAAACTATAAAATATGATCATTATTCACCAAACCTGGAAACTGTTAGCATTAAAAATCAACCACTTACCAAGGAAACAACCACTTCAGGCTTTGAATCAGGTGGGCCGCATCCGGTGGGCCGCATCCGGACAAGAACCAGTTTAATTCAAGTTTCTACTGGTTTTGTAAACTCGTCAGCATGTAACCAATTGTATGGTTCACGTCCCCAGGCAATTCTGTTGTTCCACAGGAGGCGGCCCTCGGACAGCATTCTATATATTACTATCCAGGAATGCGGCTAACTGGGATTTCGATACCGCGCCCACTTTGGTGGCTTCAACATTCCCATTTTTGAATAACATCAGGGTTGGTATGCCACGAATTCCATATTTGGGAGGCGTAGCCTCGTTTTGGTCAATATTCAGTTTGCAGATTTTCATTTTGCCGTCATATTCATTGGCAATTTCCTCCAGTACTGGAGCAATTACCTTGCAGGGCCCGCACCATTCTGCCCAGTAGTCGACTAATACGGGCACATCTGATTTGAGTACGTCTGCTTCAAAACTGCCGTCAGTTACGTGAAGTATTTCACTCATTTTGACTAGATCTCCGGTGTTTATTGCTGAGAATGACTACTGGGAAACTTCCACTATCAATTGCCTATCCTAAGCCGATCCAGGCCGGTTGACAACGGCCTTTGGTCAATTTATTGAAGCATTGTAGCAGCGGTTTTGGCGAAATAAGTCAGTATTGCATCAGCACCCGCCCTTTTAATGCCCGTTAATGATTCGAGGATCACACTGTCGTCTAACCAGCCATTCTGAATGGCCGCCATATGCATAGCATACTCACCGCTGACCTGATACACCATGGTGGGTACGGCAAATTCTTCCTTTATCCTTCTGACAATATCCAGATATGGCATTCCTGGCTTAATCATGACCATATCAGCGCCCTCATTGAGGTCCAGCGCAACTTCCTGCAAGGCTTCATCTGCATTGGCAGGATCCATCTGATAGCTGTATTTGTCGCCTTTACCCAGATTGCCCGACGATCCCACCGCATCTCTGAACGGGCCATAGTAACTGGAAGCGTATTTGGCAGAGTAGGCCAGAATTCGCGTATTGTGATGCCCTGCGTCCTCAAGACATGAGCGTATGGCGGCTATTCGACCGTCCATCATATCTGATGGCGCAACGATATCGACACCGGCCTCGGCATGAGACAATGCCTGTTGTCTTAGCGTTTGAACCGTTATGTCGTTCGCAACATAGCCGGTTTCATCGAGAATGCCATCCTGTCCATGGGTGGTAAATGGATCCAGAGCCACATCAGTGATCACGCCTAAACCCGGGAATGCTTCCTTCAACCTGCGCACGGCTGTTTGTGCCAGACCGTCCGAATTATAGGCTTCCTCGGCCAGTAACGACTTTTTCTCAACAGGAACAACCGGAAACAACGCGATTGCGGGAATACCCAGAGTAACCAGCTGTGATGCTTCTTCAAGCAACAGGTCCACCGTCAACCTCTCGATGCCCGGCATGCTGGGTATAGGCTCCGTTGCGTTCTCACCCTCGATGACAAAGACAGGATAGATAAGGTCATCCGCGGTCAGTTTGGTTTCCCGCATCAACCGCCTGGAAAAGTCATCTTTGCGCATTCTGCGGAGTCGGCTGTTAGGAAATTGACGATGAGACGAATAAATCATTGAACATTCCTGGTCAGACTGGTGTGGATCATTATAACTCACCCTATCGTGAGGCGTTTGCGCTGTCGTGGATTTTTTAACGGTCCGGCGTCCCGGAGAGTAAGGCAAAAATCGGTGAAAAAACGCTGTTTACACCTGATAAATGAGTATTTTGAGCCGATTTCTAACACCGCTCTGGCGGAAAAGACGCACAGCGCAAGTGCCTCATAGTTGTTAGGATAAGGTCATTTACCCTTAATGCAAGCATCGACCTGATACTCAATCCGGTAGCGATATCCGGGTTTACAGTGATGCATTGCCAATAGTGTAGGCAATATGACACAGTTGCTATATGTGCAATGAAAGATCAATCGATGCTTGTGTTGAAATTGGTGCTTGAGTTAAGAATCATGTTAGCGACAAGAAACTGGTGCGATCAATAAAACCGGAGGGGTTATGAAAACCAGGATTTGGGTCATTCTCGTAGTGATAACAGCCATCGCCTGTTTCTTTGTTTTTGATTTGGGTCAGTACATATCACTGGACCACCTCAGCCAACAAAAACAGAGTATCCAGAGTGCATACCAACGGAATCCTCTGCTGGTAATCGGTGCCTACTTTGCAATCTATCTGGCAGTTGCCGGGCTCTCTCTTCCCGGAGCCGCGATTCTTACATTGGCCGGAGGTGCAATCTTCGGCTTGCTTGTGGGAGTTATAGTTGTCTCGTTCGCAAGCAGTATCGGTGCGACGATTGCCTTTTGGGTATCTCGCTATCTGCTACGAGATTGGGTACAGGGTAGGTATGGTCGACAATTAACTGCTGTTAACGAAGGGATTAAGAAAGAGGGTGGATTGTATCTCTTTATGATACGGATGGTGCTTATCTTTCCGTTTTTTGTCGTAAATCTGGTCATGGGGGTAACCCCGATTAAAACGCTTCGGTTTTATCTAACGAGCCAGATTGGTATGCTGATGGGAACTATTGTATACGTGTATGCCGGCACGCAACTTGCCAATATAGAGTTAGCAGAGTCAGCGGGCGATATTCTTACGCCGGGTCTGTTGTCTGCCTTTGCGTTGGTGGGGATACTACCATTGGTGGCAAAAAAATTGGTCACAAACCTCACCCAACGCAGGCGTCTCAAAGGGTATAAGAAACCGCGTCACTTTGACACTAATCTGGTTGTCATTGGTGCGGGTTCTGCCGGATTAGTGGCCGCCATTATTGCCTCAACTGTAAAAGCAAAGATCACCTTGATTGAGAAAAGTCGCATGGGCGGGGACTGCCTGAACACAGGATGTATACCCAGCAAAACACTTATCCGGTCAGCAAAAATCAACGCTTACATCGATCGAGCCCAGGAGTTTGGCATCCAGGTTGAAGCAAGGCGGGTTGACTTCAGCGCGGTGATGAAGCGCGTTCAAAACGCCATCAAAACGATTGAGCCACATGATTCGATTGAACGTTACACAGAGTTGGGAGTTGATTGTGTAAGTGGACAGGGCAAGGTCATTGATCCCTGGTCTGTCGAAGTCAATGGCCGTGTAATCACAACGCGAGGTATCATACTTGCAACCGGCGCCACGCCATTTGTACCTCCCATCCCGGGTCTGGACCAGGTGGAGTTTCTCACTTCCGATAATGTCTGGTCACTTATGGAATTGCCCGGGAAATTGCTGGTGTTGGGTGGTGGTCCCATTGGTTGTGAGATGGCACAGAGTTTCAGCCGACTGGGTAGCACAGTGACGCTGGTGGACATGGTCGATCGTATACTGCCTCGGGAAGATGCTGATGTTGCTGCAATCGTTCAGGATCAACTGGCAAGAGAAGGGGTTGATGTGCTGGTGGGACATAAGGCTGTGCGCTTCGAGTCATCAAGAGAACAGCCCAGAATGATTGCAGAGCACAATGGTGAAGAGATTGCGATCGCATTTGATGAGGTTTTTGTCGCAGTAGGTCGCCGCGCAGATACCGAGGCGTTGGGACTGGATTCTCTGGGTATTGGCACAAACCCGGATGGCACAATTGAGCTGAACGAATTTCTGCAGACCGTGATACCGGGTATATATGCTTGTGGCGATGTGGCCGGTCCCTATCAGTTCACACATATGGCATCCCATCAGGCGTGGTATGCGACCGTGAACGCATTGTTTGGCCGTATCTGGAAATTCAGAGCAGATTACTCGGTGGTGCCCTGGGCAACCTATACGGACCCGGAAGTCGCTACGGTTGGACTAAATGAATCGACAGCAGCGGAACAGGGTATTGACTGCGAAGTGACTCGCTTTGAACTATCCGGAGTAGACAGAGCAGTGGCCGACGGTGAAACTCAGGGTTTTATTAAAGTTCTAACTGTTCCGGGGAAGGACGAAATTCTGGGTGCAACCATAGTCGGCTACCACGCCAGTGAATTAATCGGGGAATATGTGACCGCAATGACCCATGGCCTGGGATTGAATAAGATTTTGGGTACGATTCATATCTATCCAACGCTCGGTGAAATTAACAAATTTGCTGCCAGTAGTTGGAAGAAGGCAAATGCACCCGAGAAGCTGCTGGAATATGTTGCCAGATTTCATCGCTGGGGTAGAGGATGAAAAGCGAAGGTTGCGGACCCGGTTCTCCTCCAAGAAGCGCAAGTGCCTATATAAGGTTTTTGTTGACAATGTCTAACAGAAAAAGCTAATTTGATAGCGGGGCCGTTTTTGATTCTGTGAAGGAAGCAGATCTGCCAATTGAGTCTGATCCAGATGCAGAATCGCGCCTGTACCTGACAATGAAATTAGAAGAAGAATAAATCAAGAATCTAATCCGTATGCAATTATCTACATTACCAGTTAAGCAGAATGGGAATGATTTACTGATTGACAGTATCTGATTCAGCTTGAATTGATGAGGAATTACGCATGGAGAAAGTTGTTTATAGTCGGGAAGAGATTGAAACAGATCAGGATTACGCCGCACCACATATAGCGTGCGGACAAAAACTGCATGGCGGTTTTGCGAGCGATGGCAGCTACGTGTCACCGCGTACGAAAGTCAGGTGGCCGGCAATTAATGCCTGGCATCAACAGTTGCAGAGACGAGGGGTGGATATAGTCGAAGCGACCACAGATCTACTCACAGAACCCAATTTTCCGAACCAGCAGCAGCAGATTTTGCTACTTCAGAATGGACTGGGTCAGGGATTTTGGAACTCACTCACTATCACCGGGCTTATAGAGGGACGTGGTCGGGTGTTGGCAGATATGAGAGCGCCGGATTTCCAACAAATAATTGAGGAAGACATTTCCGGTACAGCATTGGCGCACATGAACCAGGGCTTATTAAGAGCGCATGGCTGGGATGAGGGTGGAGATGGCAGTGATGTTGGCGGACATGATGTTATGTGGTTTGTTATCAGGGATATGGTGTTCGGTAAGGATGCGTTTCCCATACCCGTACCGCCCACCAGCATAGGCAGGGAAGGGTCTGAGCGGGAGATGGAGCAGATACCGGCCGAATATGAAGGCCTGATTGCATTTTTAATGAACTTGTTAATGATAGAAGTAAGAGCGGAAAGGGCATTCGGTTTTTATGAGGATGTCTTGCGGAGTGGGGCAGTCTTCCAGGATAACAGGGAGGATGCACTCCATGCAGCAGAGCTGGTTGACCGAATTCGTCAGGACGAGGCTGTACACGTCGCCTGGCTGAGAGCTGCGATCTCTGAATTCAGAAGTTTCACAATCAAAACGGTGGCTGGTGCCAGGGTGTCCGGAGCTGAAATTCTTGACCCGGTATGGGAGCGCATGGTGCGTTGGCATGCAGTTGAGATGCATGAAGCCACCCGGGAATCCAGTCGGCAAGAGATGCAACGACTCATACTGGATACACCCAACGGGAGTGCTTTATACGCGGAATTTGCAGCACTGACCAGGTAGTGACACGGTGTCTATAAAGCCTGGAAAGAAAGAGATTCAAGAAGATTTGCAGATAACAACATAAGGAGTCATGACAGATGAAGTTTGGCATATTTTATGAGCACCAGCTACCCAGACCCTGGGACGATGGGGTCGAACTAAAGTTGTTTCAGGATGCCCTTGATCAGGTTGAGTTGGCTGACAGATTGGGTATCGACTATGCATGGGAGGTAGAACACCATTTTCTGGAAGAGTACTCACATTCATCTGCACCGGAAATATTTCTCGCTGCTGCCTCGCAAAGAACCAGCAATATCAGGCTTGGTCATGGCATACGCCAGGTTATTACCAACTACAATCATCCGGCTCGCACTGCCGAGTGCATAGCAACACTGGACCTTGTATCCGGAGGTAGAGTGGACTTTGGCACGGGTGAATCTTCTGCCATTCTCGAGTTAGGTGGATTTGATATTCCAGTTGAAACCAAACGGGAACAATATCTGGAGGCCACGGAACAGATCTGCAATATGCTGGCAATGGATCCTTACCCGGGGTTTGAAGGCAAATATTTCAGCATGCCATGCAGAAATATTGTACCCAAACCAGTTCAAAGACCCCATCCACCGGTTTGGGTTGCTTGTTCAAATAGGGAGACCATCAAGATGGCTGCACGTCTGGGGATTGGTGCTTTGACGTTCGCCTTTGTAGATCCGTTGGAGGCAAAACAGTGGGTGGATGAATACTACCGGATCATCAAGAGCGATGAATGTGTGCCTATCGGACATACTGTGACGGCCGAGATCTGTATGGTCACAAGTTTTTCACTGCATAACGATCGAAAAGAGGCTGTTAACCGGGGCTTGGAAGGTTTTGAATTCTTCGGTTATGCATTGGGTTCTTTCTATGGTTTTGGCGCCCATAAACCAGGTCGAACCAACCTTTTTCAGGAATTCAAGGAAGCACGCGACAAACGACTAAAAGAGAATCCTGTGGACATCGAAAGTGCGTTAAGCGGGGGTGCTGGTGGTATCGGAACACCGGATGACATGCGTGATCATCTACGGAAATTCGAGCAGGCCGGTGTGGATCAGGTGACCTTTATCCAACAGGCGGGTCTGAACAAGCATGAACACATCTGCGAATCACTGGAACTGTTTGCAGCTGAAGTAATGCCAGAATTTAAGGAACGTGAAGCAGAGAGAGTCCGGCAGAAAGATACAGAGTTGGCGCCATTCATCGAAGCGGCTCTGGCCAGAAAAGTTCGTATGCAGCAATTGGCAGATGAAGATATTCCGACATTCCCGGCATTGGGCAGGGCAATCGTCGAAGAGGGCAAAGAGGAAAAGTCAATTATGGATAAGGCAACTCACTGATAGGAAGCGGTTTCCAGGATAACAGGGGCAGGAGATTATCCTCGGATAACCTCCTGGTATTTCTCCAGTTCTTCACTTGTTTCGAGCCAGGATTCTTCAAGTTCAGCAATCTGCTCGCGCAGCACAATTTGGTCGCGTAACAACGATTGTAGATCCGGTGAGGGATTGTCTAGATAAAGGGAGTTGTCTGCCAACCTGATCTCAGTCTCCATAAGTTTGCGTTGCAATCTTTCCAGACGTTTTTCGACGCTGGCCAGACTGGATTTTAGCGCCTTGGAATGCTTGAAACGATTAATTGGCTTCTCATGAATTGTCGATGCGGACGGCGATTGAGGTGCTGGCAGATTCAGGATTTTCTGGTAGTCCTCCAGGTCACCTTCAAATTCGGACACTGAGTTATGCCTTACCAACAAGAATCGATCAACAGTATTGCGCAGCAGATGCCGGTCATGAGATACGATAACCATTGCACCGGTAAAGCTCTGTAAAGCAACAGTCAAGGTATGGCGCATCTCAATATCCAGATGGTTGGTGGGTTCGTCAAGGAGCAGCAGATTGGGTTTTCTCCAGGCAATAATTGCCAGGGCAAGGCGCGCCTTTTCGCCACCGGAAAAAGTAGCAGCAGACTCAAAGGACTTATCACCTGTAAAACCAAATCCACCAAGGAAGCTTCTGATTTGTTGATCAGAAATAGTGGGATCGATTCGCTGCAGGTGAAGCACAGGTGATGCAGCCAGATCCAGATCGTCCATTTGGTGTTGTGAGAAATATCCAACCCTGAGATGCAGTCCCTCTGTTCTATCTCCCGCCCTCAGACCCAACTCACCCGCGAGGGATTTTATTAGAGTGGACTTCCCCGCACCATTTGGACCTAACAGGCCAATTCGATCGCCGGGATGAATAGAGAGAGTAACCTCCTTAATCACACAGGTATCCTGATACCCGAGTTGACACTTATAGAGACTGAGGAGGGGACTGGAAGTGTTTTCAGGCTCGGGAATCCGGAATTGAAAGGGGCTGTCAATGTGTGCAGGAGCGATAAGCTCCATACGCTGTAACGCCTTGATTCGGCTCTGTGCCTGCTTTGCTTTTGTTGCCTTGGCGCGAAACCGCTCTACAAAGGCATGCATATGGGCTATTTGCCGTTGCTGCTTCTCGAAATTAGCCGCTTGTTCTGCCAGTCTTGCAGCGCGTAATTGTTCAAATCTGGAATAATTGCCTGGGTACAGATGAATAGTCTTGCGGTGCAAATAAGCAATCTGGGATACCACATCATCCAGAAATTCCCTGTCGTGAGACACCATCAATAGAGTGCCGGAGTAATTCTTTAACCATTCAGCCAACCAGACGATGGCATCAAGATCCAGGTGATTGGTTGGCTCATCCAGCAACAGGAGATCAGAAGGACACATTAGCGTTTGTGCCAGATTTAACCTGATCCGCCAACCACCTGAAAACTGGTCGAGACTATTGTCAAACTCGGCTTCTGTAAATCCAAGACCCACCAGTAATCGTTCAGCCCTGGACACGGCAGAGTAACCGTCAATGTTATCCAGATCCTCGTGTAATCGACCAAGATGAGTATAGTCCTCTGCCACCTCCGCCGTGACAATGGCCTGTTGGATTGCACGTAAGGCGGTGTCGCCATCCAGGACATAATCGATCGCGGATCGATTTGTGGTCGAAACCTCTTGCGCCATATGTGCTATCCGCCAGGAAGATGGCAGATAGACCTCACCGCTGTCAGGGGTGAGTCGATTGCGTAACAGATCAAACAAACTGGATTTCCCCGCGCCGTTTGCACCTACCAACCCGGTTTTCTGACCGTCATAAATAGTGAGTGTCACTCGCTCGAAGAGCAACTGGCTGCCCCTGCGAAGAGCAAGTTCTGTAAATTTGAGCATATCGATAATTGATCGGTTATTGAGGTCGCGCATTCTAGCATCTGATGCGCAGTTTCTGTATCAGTAAGGACCTTGTGGCAACCGGTTTTGGATTGGCGTAACCTCTATTCAGGTACTCAATGTTTAAAAAGGAAGTGATATGTACAAAATTATGCTTGTACTGTTACTGGTTGCATTTGCAGGTCTGTTTTTCATAAAGAGGCCAAGTGGCGAACCATACCTGACGCTGGAGGACTTCAAGCCCGGCGTGACCATATTAGCGACAGTTTCAGAATTGTTGGATGAAACAAAGGCAGGAAGTGAAAGCCAGACCACACAGGTTTACAAATGGCAGGATGAGAGTGGCATTTGGCATTTTTCCAATCGAGCAGAAGACGCGAGTGGGGCTGAGGTAATTGAGCTGGATGGGATTATCAATACGCTGGCACCGCTAGAAGTGCTTGAGAGGAATTCAGCCGTAGCGACCAGGCAAGCCCAGACAGCGTCGCTGCCTTCTTTGACACCTGCGCCTCTTGCCCAGGTCCTGGACACTACCAATCAGGCAAAGCAGCTGCAACAGACGATCGACAACCGTAAGTCCGAGCTGGACACAGCTATCAAAACCAACTAATACCAGGCTAGGCAGATCTGAAAACCTGAAATAGCGAGATCGCCATTAATCCGGCAAAAGCGAACAGCACCCATCCGGGCATGCTGATACCGAACAGCGACCAGAGGACTTCAGCACAACTCCCGTCACCCTTGAGTAACATTTCCAGTACCTCAACAATGGGAAACACGTCTAACAAATAATCAATACCCGGACCACATGCCGGTACCTGATCGGCTGGCAGGCTCTGTAGCCACAACTGTCGAATGGATACCAATCCACCTCCCAATGCAGACAAAGTCAGTAATACAGCGTAGATTTTTATCCCCAGCGCCGCAGGGTTATGTAGCGCAGCAAGCAGTGCGAGAGTACCGGTCGAAATTACCATTAGGCGCTGCATAATGCAGAGGTAACAAGGTTCCAATCCCACCACATGTTCAAAGAATAGTGCAACAGCCATCAGGCCCGCGCAACCAAGGAAGATAAGAATGTTAATGATTCTTGGAGAAGGAATGGTCATGAATAACTACCGTTGCTAATACAATCGTTTGATTGTCAATGTGGCCAGATTTCAAAAGTCACTAAACAGGCACATTATGTCTTGAGTAAAGTTGTGCTGAAAGCCAAATTGTAAATCAGTCTCCTGGATCAAGATTACATGCTACGTCTCGGGCGTAGGCCACTACATCAGGGAAAAAGCTGGCGAAATCCTGTTCCAGTTCCAGTTGGTTGTTCTCGAATTGAGTAAATCCTTTAGCTAACGGATTATCACGTTTCAATCGTTGACTGAGCTGATAAAGCACCGGAATAAGAAAATTGGCATCTGCGTAGGCAGAGAGGACCTGGTGTTGATTCATACGTCGCGCCACTGCCCTGGCCCTTCTGGGCATTATGTCTTCAGCAGACTCAAGGGTTGTGAATATCCTGTCGCTGAACTTATGCAAGGGACCGTTGCCGTAGGTTGACCATTGCCTGGCAAGAAAATGGTCAAAAAATACATCAATCATGATGGGCGCGTAACGCCTCAAGTGAGGATCAATCCGGGAACAACTCTGTCTGATGACAGGATGTTTGGCAGTGAATGCGTCAATCCTCCGGTGCAGCCGTATGCCATTCTCAATGTTACGGGGATACTGACCCTGTAACGACCCTTTAACGTAATCACCCAGAAATGCGCCTACCTCCAGATGGGGTTTCCCTTGTGCCAACAAAAAGTGTGCCAGATGATTCATGGAAAAAGTCGGCCTTCTGCCACGATTCTCATGCCTTTGCGGCTAAGTTGGTGTATCCGTTCATCATATTTTCAAGATACTGATCAAAAGTAAGTGTGTCCGATTGCTCCAATCTTGTCTGGGCGGTAAATGACTCTTCAGCCACTTCTTTAAACCACGCCAGTCGCGTTTCAGACAGGGGTTTGGATTGGAAATGGGTTTTGTGTTCGCGATTCTTATCCATGGCAAATTCAAAAAATGATCGCCCGGTGGATTTCATGTCAGCAAGTATTCTGGCAGACGGAGTTGAACTGCTATCATCAACTCTGATCTGTTGTTCCTGCAAACTTTTTTCGTGGTCATTGTTGCCACTGACCTTGTCCAGCAACCTAGCGATGGGTAACATCTCTCCCAGTATGGCGCTTCCCCACTGCTTTATTGAACGAAACTCGCCGCCATCATCCAGGAGAAGACCGGGGTCACGACCCTGGTACACGGTACGGTGTACATTCTCTTGTACGGCCTCACATAATCGATCATCATGGATCGGGCTGTCAGCCAGAATGCAGTAAACAAGCAGGATATCCAGAAATCTGATTTGACTGGCATCAATACCCAACGGCAAATACGGATTCACATCCAGCAGTCGTACTTCGACATATTCGACTCCCTTTGACTTTAGTTCCTTCAGGAAGTTCTCACCGGGAGGCGGAACACATTTTGCCCGGATGGTGCTATAGAATTCCGCTTCCGCTTGTAAAATATGCGTATTGACCTGCAGATACTCGTCGCCGCGTTTTGCTCCAATTTGGCTATAGTCGCTGTGAGGTGTTGTAATCGCGTCTACAAGCGTGTCCACGTAATTGTCCAGACTATTGAAGCAGATCTGAATAGCTGATACCTGGATATCGCTTTGGTAACCTAAATCACCATTACGTAACGAAGTAGCGAAAGGTGCGTATAAGCTGACGCTATCGAATCTCTGCAGTCTGTGTTCTTTGCCCTGAATGAAAGACTCGGATACGACCGGTGAAGCGCCAAACAAATAGATAGGCAGCCAGGAAAGGCGTCTGAAATTGCGCATTTGATCAAAGTAGCGACGGGATTTAAAATCCCTGAAGGCTTCACCAGAACCTTCTGTATCCCAGTGATATTGCCAGAATTCGTCGGACAAAGAAAAATTGTAATGTACCGCGCAGATTGTCTGCATAGAGCGGCCGTAGCGATGGCCTAAGCCATTTCTGTAGGTTGTTTTCAACTTTGCCAGATTAGAGCTTCCGTACTGGGCTAGCGGAATATCATCGTGTAGCGGCAATTCACATGGCATGCTGGCAGACCAAAGAAGTTCGTCATCAAAGCCTGAGTAGACGAAGCGATGAATTTCATCCAGGGCATCAAGAGTCTCCGAAATACTTTGGGAAACTGAAGTAATCAGCTCCAGTTGTGCCTCGCTAAAATCAGTTGTGATGCAGGGGTGGCACAGTTTGGACCCCAAAAAGTGCGGGTGATTCTTACCGGACAGAGTTCCTCGTTTGTTTACACGCAGCGCTTCGCGCTCAATGCCCCGATTGATGGACGCCAGCAGGGAGCCTTGAGAGTTTTTATTCAAACTCAAAAATCGTTGTTCAGGAATGTGTGTCAATCGAACTCTCGGGTAATGACCTAACCTTTTGGACCAGCATTTACGATATCCTGAGAGACATCGAATTTCTCGAAATTAGCAATGAATTCACCTGCGAGATGCCTGGCGGCTACGTCATAGGCCGCCTTGTCATCCCAGGTCTCACATGGCTTAAGCAACTTGCTATCCACACCAGGAAGCGACCTGGGAATGGTCAGATTCAGCACGTCTATGCTGTCAGTTTCGATATTCAACAAGTCACCATTCTGGATTGCTGCGACGATAGCCCGGGTGGTGGGGATGCTAAATCGTTGTCCACCCTTACCCTCAGGACCGCCGGTCCAACCGGTATTCACAAGGTAGACCTGGCTGTTGAACTCCGCCACGCGTTTCACAAGTAGATCTGCATAGACCCCGGCTGGACGAGGAAAGAAAGGCGCCCCAAAGCAGGTGGAAAACGTGGATTCGATAGCTGAGCCGGAACCTCCAGCTTCGGTGGAACCCACTTTCGCGGTGTAACCACTGAGGAAATGATAGGCTGCGGCTTCTTTTGATAAAATTGCTACGGGAGGTAATACCCCCGTCAGGTCACAGGTAAGGAAGATAATGGACCGGGGTTCACCCGCTCTGTTTGCCTCGACACGCAGTGCAATATGTTCTCTCGGATAACAGGCCCTGCTGTTTTCCGTAATGCTGACATCAGTGTAATCAACGACACGGGTATTTTCATCCATAACCACATTTTCGATAATGGTTCCAAAATGAATGGCGTCCCATATCACAGGTTCGTTCTCTCTGGTCAGGTTGACGCACTTGGCATAGCAACCACCTTCCAGATTGAATACCGTTCCTTTTCCCCAGCCATGCTCATCATCTCCAATGAGGAACTTGTGAGGATTTGCCGAAAGTGTAGTCTTCCCGGTACCGGATAGACCGAAAAAGAGGGTCACACTGTCATCATCTCCCACATTGGCAGCGCAATGCATGGGTAAAACATCTTTTTCCGGTAGCAGGAAATTTTGCACAGCAAACATGGATTTTTTCATCTCGCCTGCATAACGCATCCCGGCTAACAGCACTCTTCGCTGGGCGAAATTGACAATCACGGCACCGTCGCTACCAGTGCCATCGCGCTCTGGTACACATTCAAAATGAGGTGCATTCAGAATCTGCCAAACCTCCTTGTTTTTAGGATTATAGGAGTTGGGATTAATAAACAGTGCGCGTCCGAATAGATTGTGCCAGGCTGTCTCGGTTGTTATTTTTATCGGCAGGTAGTGTTCCGGATCCGCGCCGACATGTAAGTGAGAAACATAGGTATCTATGTCTGACAGATAAGCACAGACCTTTTCCCACAGGGCATCAAATAGTTCTGCGCTGATTGGCTGATTTATCGATCCCCATTCTATTCCGTCAGAGGTACTTGGTTCTCTTACGATATAACGATCCATGGGGTAGCGGGCGGTACGCTTGCCAGTGGTGACGACTAATGAACCATTGTGCGCCAGATGGCCTTCTCCTTTCAGAATCGCTCTTTCGACGAGTTGGGCAACACCCAGATCTGTATAGGTTTTTATTGCATTTTCACCATCATTTGCCTGCATTTATCAGTTCCTGTGCTGTATAAAAATTTGATCGTTTAAAGGGAGCATTAGTCGAGTATGAGCCCGGATAAAAAAAGACCCGGATTGTGCCAAGATTGTTGTTCTAGTTGCACTTAAATAAAATGCTTTAAGGTAAAAAAGAAAGCCATTATAACGCTACTCGTTCGTTCAGCGACAGTAAGCGATGCGATTAGATAACCTCCGCTACCGATTTTTATCGCGAAACTGGTGTATCTGACGACGTTGTTTTTTTGATGGTCTGTTGTCAGGTGTGGCTTGGCTGCCTGCCAGAGCTTTTCTCTGTGCAGCCAACTCTTTTCTACGGTTTATGCTTGCGTCTGATTCTTTATATAAAAGACATGCTTCAGTCGCCCCCCGGCGTTGCGTCGACAAGCCCGTGACCACCAGGGTCTTTTCATCCAAGCCCTGACGAATAACGAGATTGTCTCCAAGCTGCAACTCCTTGCTGGACTTACCGCGAACGCGACCAATGTGAACTTTACCACCGTCAATGGCTTGTTTTGCCTTAGCACGAGTTTTAAAGAAACGTGCCGCCCAAAGCCATTTGTCCAGTCTCACTTTTGACATGTACGCTTACTCTGTGAAAGAGTTGCCCCTAATCCAAATTTGCAGATTCACAATTATGGTCATGAACGTGGATGAGTGGAAGGGGTAACACTTATTTAACGTGAAATAGTGAGAACCAGAGGTACTTTGTATGCAACAGGAAAGGCTTGAGGAATTACTCATGGACAAGCGGTGGGTAACCAGGATCATTGCCATCAGCCGAGATGCAGGTAAGCAGATCCTGGAGATCTATGATGGAGATGAGATCGAGATTACGCAAAAAGCTGATAAATCTCCTCTGACCCAAGCGGATGTAGCCTCGCACAAGGTTATTGTTGGGGGGTTGCAGCAGCTTACTCCGGAGATTCCGGTACTTTCAGAAGAATCTGATGAACTGTCCTATGAGATACGTCGACAATGGCAGACTTATTGGCTGGTTGACCCACTGGATGGGACCAAAGAATTTATCGACCGGAATGGTGAATTTACTGTCAACATTGCATTGATCAATTCCGGGGTTCCGGTACTGGGCGTTGTCTATGTACCGGTTAAAGACGTGTTGTATGTTGGTGTTCAGAAAATTACTCCAGCCGGGAATGAAAGTTATGCATTCAAACAGATTGCGGATGCGCCTCCTAAAGACATCAAAGTAAGGCCGCTCGCGGCAACCCTGATTGTGGTTGCAAGCCGTCGACACGGCAGTGAGGCACTGCAGGGAGTGCTGAGAAAATTACGCCGGCAATTTGTCGCCGTAGAAACAACCAACATGGGTAGCTCGTTGAAAATTTGTTTGGTGGCAGAAGGTGCTGCAGATATTTATCCCAGGCTAGCACCGACCTGTGAATGGGATACAGCAGCTGCACAAGCCGTGGTGGAAGCAGCTGGTGGTATGGTCGTCGATTCTGAATTCAACGTGTTGAGGTACAACAGCAAGGAAGCACTACTAAATCCTTTTTTTTATGTCATCGGCGATAAATCATACGCATGGCACGAATCATTGAATTAGCATTTCAAACTTGCGGTCACACCAGATATTAACGGCGGCTTGCTGGTCAGGTACCACCCAGCCACAGGTAATGCACAATGCGTGTAAATTGTAATGTCGTGAAGGTAGGGGGTTGGTCTCAGCTAGCCAAGCTGTATGCCGTATCCTTCCTGCCGAGGAGAACACTGTATGTACATACAGCTTGAGCTAGCGAGGTGCATTAATATAACGGTTCTGTGACTGAAAAAAAAGGGGGGAAAAATGGAGATTTCTCGGGAAATGAAATTCGATGCAGGAGAAAATCATCTAAGACTTTGATATTAAAAAGGAAGCTGCCCGTTGTTACTCCTTAGACCATTTTGTTATGTAAATGGCGCTCTTTGGGTTGAAATTGAAGTTAGAAATTTGTGTCTTTCAGAGGCCAGCTGGAACGCCGTCTGCGATCAACAGTGGTTAATTTCACACCTGGAAATTGAGTGAGTTTTGTCTGGACTTTACTAAATAGGGAGAGAATAATGTTGCTACATTTGCGTTTAGTGGCAAGAGGTGACGGTGGATTGGAATATCAGAAAATTGCTCTGTAGCTACCATCTGTTGATCCTGCGTATATCGTCACACAAAAAAATGATCAGAAAAAAATGTGTATCATCAAAGCCAGAGGTGATGGATCGCTGATATAAGAACTCCATCGTACAACTCTTTGAACCGCAAAGGAGTTAGACCCTATGACAAATCAGTCTCGCGAGGATGTATACGAGTCGGTAATGTCCAATGATTCTTTAAGCAATGTCGCAGATAATCTTGATTCACTTGAAGTTCTAAATACCAACGACCCTGATTCTATTGATCTGGACAGACCGGAATCCCTGAACGAGGAATCTCTGCTTAAACAATTAATCGAACGGGGGAAAGTACAGGGATTTCTGACCTATGATCAACTAGCAGACTACTTACCGGAAGATATTGCGGAATCTGAAGCGGTGGAGAGTATCGTACAGATGTTCGAGGAAATGGGCATCACCGTGTATGAGGAAGCGCCGGATCCTGAATCTTCGAAAGACATTCCTGCTGAGGAAATTTCACTTGATCCAGCAGCAGCCATGGCTGCAGTTGATTCTGTTGTGGGTAGAACCATTGACCCGGTGCGCATGTATATGCGCGAAATGGGGACGGTGCCGTTACTGACACGACAAGGTGAAATCGTGATTGCCAAACGGATTGAAGCTGGTTTGACGGAAACTATGGCGGTGTTAGTCAGGTATCCGGGAGTAGTCCAGAAGATCATGGATGAGTATGAACGAATAGTGGCAGAAGAAGGTAATCTGTCGGTTCTGATTGCCGGTTATCTGGATTCAGAAGATGTCATTCCTGACATGTCAAAGGTCGCCAAGGCAAAGTCAAGTGGAAACTATTTGGCAGACGAGGCGGAACCGGAACGAGGCATCGATCCGAAGGAAGCCAAAGCAAGGTTCAGAGCACTAAAGAGGCAGTACAACAAAACCGGCAAGGTAATTGCCAAATATGGACGTGATCACGAGAAGACTGAGAAAGAGCTGATTAAGCTGGGGGGAAAATTCACGTTTAAGCTGGTGCCCGTGTTCATGGATGCCATTGTGGATATACTGCACGAGGATGTGCAACAGATTCGAGAGCAGGAGCGTCTTATAAGAGATCTGAGTATCAACGCAGCGAAGATGCCCAAGAAGTTGTTTTTGAAGCAATTTATCAGTCATGAGCACGAGATCGATTGGGTTGATAAGCAGATTGCGTTGGGAGCAGATTACAGTGAGGCGCTCAAGAAACACCGCATCTCCATAAGGCATGCAGGTAAGAAGATAAATCAGATATTAGGAAAAACCGGGCTGACACTATCTGAAATAAAAGACATCAATCGCTGCTTGTCCCTTGCCATTGGAAAGACCCGAACTGCCAAGAAAGATATGATCCAGGCGAATCTTAGACTGGTCATATCGATTGCAAAGAAATACACGAACAGAGGTCTTCACTTTCTGGATCTTATCCAGGAGGGCAATATCGGACTGATGAAAGCGGTGGAAAAATTCGAGTATCGCCGCGGCTTTAAGTTCTCGACCTATGCTACCTGGTGGATTCGTCAGGCGATTACACGCTCTATCTCGGATCTGGCCCGAACCATTCGTGTTCCGGTCCACATGATGGAAACGGTCAATAAGCTGAATCGTATGACCCGTCAACTCATTCAGGAACTGGGAAGGGCACCTAGTATTGAAGAACTCGGTGAACGCATGGATCTGCCGGAAGATAAAGTGCTTAAAGCGCTGGAGGTTGCCAAACAGCCGATATCCCTTGAAACGCCGGTAGGGGATGATGATGACTCCACCATCTGGAATCTGGTCAAAGACAATTCAGCGGAATCACCTATGGATTCGGCAACGGGTGTGGGTTTGAAAGAAACCACCACAGAGGTCCTGTTAGCACTATCAGAGAGAGAAGCCAAAGTATTGCGGATGCGGTTTGGTATAGACATGAATACTGACCATACACTTGAAGAAGTTGGTCGCCAGTTTTCTGTTACTCGGGAGAGAATTCGCCAAATAGAAGCCAAAGCATTGAGAAAATTGCGACATCCCGCAAGATCTGAGCAACTGAGAAGTTTTATAGACATGTGAATATCAAAAGGCCGTCCTACTTCCTCAGGTCAAGAAGTTAAGGCGCAAACGTGCGCTTTGGGGAAGGAAATAGCGATATGCAAACCGGCAGATGGTTGGATAATTTAAAGGAAATCTCTATTCCTCGAATTTGCTGATATCCAGATTACCCTCGGTTATTGTGACATGTTGTCCTACCAGATCGCTATAAAGAGGGCGCCACAGTTCTAATCGAGCCGGTTTGCCCGGCTTAATCCTGCCCTTCTTATTTACTTTGGCAGGTTTTGCCTTTTTCCAGCGAACACCAATAGCACCGGTGAGTGGATCGCCCTTCTGGCCTTTCTTGTTCTTGGATGGGATGAAAGCGGGTCCACCTCCGGGGGCTTCATAGCCACTTGGGTTGAGCACGACTATCCACTCATTTGTAGTATCCGGAATTTTTTCAACTATCCCAAGCGCCAATCTGGTTTTGCGCCGGGCAAATGAAGCAACGACAAACCGCACCGATTCCTCAAAGCCGGCGGTAACCTTGGTCATGTTTGCAGTGTCGATGTAGCCTCGATAGGCAGGTATGGCTACCGCAGACAAAATTCCTATTACTGCGACAGCGATCATCAGTTCGAAAAAGCTGAATCCCTTGTAGTTCTGCCAGTTGTTCATCAGAGAGTAGCTTGCTTGCCTGCTGTCTTTTCCCTGAGTACAGGCGCCAGCTCGTGCAATGCATCCATGATGAGTGTGAGTTCATCATTGGGTCTGAGACCTCTGCTATAGTCGTAGTTACCCTTCTTGAGTTCGCTAATGTAAGCCGTAATAGCCACTATTGGACCGGCGATACGGTGGCTGATTATCAGTGCAAAGATGAATGAAATAATAGCGAACAGCACGAAACCAATCAGCGATATAGTTGCAATATCAAACATAATTGTGTTGATCTGACTCTGGGTAGTGAAGTCCGTCAATACCGATTCGTTCATTAACGCTCTGACCTGCATGAATTTCGATAATACAGCGGTTACAGTAGCCACTATGATGGCAACGCCTACACCAATGAAGTAAAAGGTTAATTTCAGTTGAAACCTGGGTGTCAACATAAAATTGGATAGTTTGCGTTTGTTACTAGTCATTGCAATCCCTTATTTTCAGTGATTTTGCTGACATGTTGGCGCCATGCCGGTATGCCAACAACGCTGGATACATGCCTGGTTAGCCGGTACGACCTGATTGATTGTTCGAAGTGATCAGCCAGGCTTCTTTGTCCGCATCACCCGAGGACTGATCGCCAAACCCGTTTCAAAAGGCCATATTATCTGACCTGGCCCAATAATTATTTCCGCACTGTAACATTAAGTTGATCAAACCAACCTTTTCAATTGTAGCACAGGAATGTAAGAGAAATGTAAGTGCTTCGTAAACCAGGACGGGGGAAATTTCTTGAGGAAATTCAATGAATTATACTGGCTGAGGCGCACTTTTGCACAGCCGTCACCAGCTGCCTGGGCAGTGAAACGGGTACTGAAATAAAAACCTGTCTGTGACATGATTGCTGGCGCAACCCAATGGAGACATCTATGAGCAAAGGCAAGTACAGGTTATTGGGGGGAGAAGTATCCTATTTCACCGGCAAGACCAGATCCTATCTGCGTTTCAAAGAGATACCCTTTGATGAAGTTCTCGCCACCAGGGATGTCTACAAGAACGAAATAGTGCCCAGGGTCGGATTTCCTGTAGTGCCTGTACTAATTACACCGGATGACGAGACGCTGCAGGACACGACGGTCATTATAGACGCCCTGGAGGAGAAGTATCCCGTTGCTTCGGTTTATCCCGTGACTCCGAAGCAGCATCTTCTGGCATTGCTGTTGGAGTTATTTGGTGATGAATGGATGAAATTACCGGCCATGCATTACCGCTGGAACTACAACATGGAGTTTGTAGTGGCAGAATTTGGGGCTCTCAGTCGCCCCGACCTTGGGAAAGAGGAACAGCTTGAAGTGGGTAGGAGGACCTCCAAAAACTTTGCTGGATCGCTTCCCTTTCTGGGTGTGACAGAAGCCACTACGGCTGCAATAGAGGAATCTTACGAAGCATTACTTAAGCACCTGAATGTCCACTTTGAAAAGTATCAGTTCCTGTTCGGTGACAGACTCTCGATCGGTGATCTTGGATTGATTGGCCCCTTGTATGCTCACCTGTATCGCGATCCTGCATCCGGAGAGATTATGCAGCACCTTGCACCAAGAGTTGTTGAGTGGGTCAAGCGAATGTATGACCCGGAACCTGGAGCGGGTGAATTCCTTGCGGATGATGTAATCCCTGATTCCCTTGATCCGATCATCCAGAGGATGGTGGATGAGCAGTTTCCTGTATTGAAGGACACGATCTGTAAGCTTGAGGAGTGGCTCGACCGCCATACCGAAGAGGACATTCCCAGAGCCATCGGGATGCATGAATTTACACTGCTGAAAAACACTCACAAAGAGGTAACCGAACAGCGGGGAATCTTCCCCTATCAGCAGTGGATGTTCCAACGCGCACACGACTACTACAACACTTTAGATGAGGAGTCCCGGCGTACAATTGATTCATATCTGACACCTTTTGGCGCACTTGAGCTGCTGCAGACACCCATACGTCATCGTTTGCGCATAGAGAATTTTAATTTGGTCAGAGCTTGAGCAAATAATCGCTTAACAGCCAAGCTGAGATGAGTTAAAGGAACCAGCTAGAGTTCAATGGATTTGGACAGCCCCAGATCATATCGCATGATTGCCTTGATATATTTCACGGCAATGCTGCCATAGCTGAGAAACTGATTGTGGAAGTCGCGAAGCGTAAAGTCATCGCCCAGCGCTTCTCGTATCTCCTCACGGAAGCTGTAAATTTCTGTAAAACCGGTAAAGTAGCTGGTCAGCTGTACCTGACTCAGAGTCGCACGCCGCCACTTCTCCTCTGCTTCGGTAGTCTCCTGAAATGCCTGATTAATCATCATATTCAAAGCATCACTGCGTGACAGGTGGTGCAGGTGGATCTCTCGATCAAGGATGGTGTTAGTTACCGAACGAAGCAACCACTTGTAATACAACAACCAGAGTTCGGGTTCATGGTCTCCGTAGCCTTCTTCCAGCATCATGCGCTCAGCATAAAGTCCCCAGCCTTCAATCATGGCACTGTTTTGAAACAGGGTTTTTACCAATGACGGTGATTTATTGGCATGCATGAGTTGCGTGTAATGGCCCGGGATCGCTTCATGAATGTTCAAAATCTGCATCATGCGACTGTTGTATTCGTGCAGGTAACTCTCAGCTTGCTCAGGCGAGAAATGGTCCAAGGGTGTTACATTGTAGTATGTGTTTGCCGTGGCATCATAAGGCCCGGGTGAGTTGACAGATGCGCCAGCAACACCTCGTTGGAAAGCTGGGGTTTCACGGACTACCAGGGGACGTGTGTGGTCAAGCTCTAACAGATCATTGCTGACGATGAAGAGTTCCAGTTCCGGTATCTGTCTCCTGATGGCTTCAACAAACTCCTCCCTGGCTACATGTTCTTGAGATATCTCGGAAATCATCCGCTTTACACCGGTCAGTTCGTCTGCCGGATATATCTCGTTGGGGAAATAGTGGAGCCATAATGACTTGCTTATCATAATCATTTGATCATGAATTTCCTCACGTGCTGCGAGTGCTTTTTGGTAGATTTCCTCTGCCGTAAATTGAGACACAATTTCAAGCCGAAACTTCTGGTCAAACAACTCTTTGCCTAATCTGAAGGAGCGTGCGCCCTGCTGCTCCAGTGCTGATAGCTTGTGTTCCAGCCAGTTGATGTGAGACTCAATGACCTCTGCTGTGAATGAAGATTCTTGCAGAATTTGTTGTTTTTCCGTCTCGGGTAATGTGGATTGCTGTACTTTATCAGGGAGCAGAGTGGTCCAGATCCCGAGCCCGCCCTTATTCTGTTCAATAGCGAGTAGCGTGTGTTCAAGGGTAGGGTCGGTAAGATTTACCCTGGCAGCCGCGTAGTAGTCTGGGATATATCTCATCCTGGTTCTAACGGCTCTTAATCGATCATTCAGTGGTTTGTAATCAGTGTTCAGAATGAGATTGAATTCTCGTGCAACATTGTAATTATCCGCACGCCACTGAAATGGTTTTAATGTATCCAGATTCCAGGCTAGTCGTTTAATGTGGTTTTGCAGCACCAGGTAATCGGTTTGGTTGGATGCGGATAAACTTCGCGCACTAAATTCAGATAATTGTCGACTGGATCGGGTTAGAAATTTGTCTAACTTTTGTCGGTTGGTCTGGTTTGGGACAGAGAGTACATCGTCATGTTTGTAGTAGCCTGCGGTGATGGCCAATCCCGGAAAGTACTCCCAGTACTCAACAATCAAGCTTGCTTTGAAGTCATTGAATCGCTGATCTGCTGAGCCGCCATTAATTGGTTGTGTCGCGCAACCCTGAAACAAAAACACACACATAACAAATAGCAATTGATAGACAGATTGCATCGCTACTCCGCCTGATGGACCAGATGTTATTGTATAGGTTCTCGGGTAGAGGTCACACCTTCCTGGACCAGTGTAACGTTAAATTACCGCGGGTCTGCTGCTCTGCCGGTGGTGACCGCATCCGTTTTTTGCGCAGCAGGTTTAAGTTGACTCATAGTCAAAGCTGCTGGAACCAGCATGAGCAGCAAGACACTGAATGCCATGTCGTAACTACCAGCACGATCATAGATCCATCCCGCCAGCAGTGGACCGAATGCACCCAGCATCAAAAACAGCGATATCAGTCCCATCACTTTACCGAATGATGCTACCCCGAACCGACTGCTGATGATAATTCCGCTTAGCGGTAAGATTCCTCCCGTTGCGAATCCCAGCAGAAAGGCAGCGGTTCTTATTCTTATTAGTTCCGGATTGCCTTGAAACATCACTAGAGAGAGCCCCATGCAGATTACGGCTACCCAGTATAATCGTCTGTGGTCCACGGTATCTGAAAGCAATCCGAAGAACAGTTTGCCTGTAATCATTGATAGTGAAATCAACGAGATAAGTATTGCAGCTTGTCCTGATTCAAAATGCAAGTCCTGCATGTAGGCACCCAGATTGAACTGTACGCCACCAAAAGCCGCATTCAAGGGAACAAATGCAATCACCGGGATCCAAAATAGTGGACTTCTCAGAATATCTTTGGTTCTCCAGCGACGATACTCCAGCAGCAGACCGCCTGGTGTTGCTCGTGATTCGTTTCCGTTACTGTGCGGTGGTTTCCTCTTAAGTATCCACCAGGTCAGCGGACAAATCAGCGTGACGGTGATGATCCCCAGAATAACCAATGCCTGCCTCCACCCCAGTGTGGAGATCAGAAAATGATTCATCAAAGGGAACACAATACCGCCAATGGAAGTGCCCATGGCAGAGAGGCCAATTGCCAATCCCCGGCGCTCAGTGAACCATCTTGTCACCAGCGACTGTGCTGCCAGCGGTCCCGTTAATGATATACCTGCCGGTAACAGAGTGGCATACAGTAAGATGATTTGCCATAGAGCAATCACCTGCGACATGAGGACTAAACCGGATGCCAGCAGGATGGCGCCCAGAACGATGACAATGCGTGGCGAGAATCTGTCCAGTGCGCGCCCGGCAAATGGACTCAAAACACCGGTACCGATCTGCAGTGCGACGATGCAGAGCATAATATCCCGCCGCGGAGACGAGAACTCTTCCAGCCAGGGTACGACAAACAGTGCAAAGCTGTAGATGAGTATGCCAATGCTAATAGCCTGGAATACCAGTGTAAGTGCAACCACATTCCAGCCGTAGAACCAGCGATCTCTCATAGTTTACTCGGTAGGTGGATGGGCATGCGTTGCTAATGCATGGTGAAAGATGACAGCACCTTACCCGCTTCATGGGTAGCAGAGAAATGATCCACATCAGACTACAAGCAACTTTCCAGCCTGCCGCCGTATCGGACGCGTCTACGATCTTCATCAGGTCAATTGCTGTACCTCGATGCACTGAGGCCGCTGTTGTTATCAGCAGTCGACATTTCGCGAACAGGTGAAATTACTTTTCCGGAGACTAACGGCAATCGGATCACCCTACCGAGGCTGGCTGGCTGATCTTGAACCTGATTTAAATACTGCCATGAATCCAGCCCGTAAAATACCCGTATGGATAGTTCATGGGAATCAATGTCGTCAACACACCCAAGGTTGATTCTGTAGATACCCGGGTTTTCAATTCCATCATGAAAGGGACAGATGCCGCAATGATAAGTTCTCCAATGTAGCAGAAACCTGGTACGAGCGAATTCGTATTTAGTATTTCACAAAAAAACCCTGTACCCTGACAGACTGAATTTTCGCGCATCCCGTGACGCACTTTGTTCTTGGTGGTGCCATATTGAGGCCAATTTGATACACCGACAGGTCCTCGAAGGCGTTGAGCAACCAGCCGGCCAATAAAAAAGGGCTAGACCGCCAGGTCTCGCCCTTTTTGACCGCCACTCCAAGGGAGTGTAAGGCTGGCCTGCATGGCATTCATTGCAAGCCGGATCCAACAATTAGACCGCTATGATGTTCTCAGCCTGAGGACCTTTCTGGCCCTGAGTGACAGTGAACTCGACCTTCTGGCCTTCAACAAGGGTTTTGAAACCCGAGCCGGAGATAGCGCTGAAGTGAGCAAATACATCGGGACCAGATTCCTGCTCGATAAAGCCGAAACCTTTGGCTTCGTTGAACCATTTAACGGTGCCAGTAGTAGTAGACATAATCATATCCTTTTAAATTCAAGAGTAATTGAAGCCTTTTAATAAGGCCGTTTGGCTGGAAGTGGTGCTATTACTTATGAAGAACAGGACGAGGTACTAAAGAACTAACATCGAAATGGTGTGCATAAATATAAGACGTACTTTCAAGCGGGCGCAATTATATATGGCTTTCACCCGAAGTCAACGATTATTCTCTGTAAAAACCCGCACATAATGGTCGAACAAGGCGCTGCACGGAACAGACGCATCCAACCAGAGCGATTTGCTAACCATCGACCTCACACCTGATTGCGTAAACCTGGTCGGATGGGTGTAGCCCTCAAACATAATATCTATCGCAAATTGCATACCGGCTTTTTCAGCCACCTGGATCGAAGCGGTGCCTGAGGGTCGATCATTGCAATCAACCGTGACATGCCAGGATTGTTGAATCCATAGTCGCGACCGGCGATGACTGTCTCCGTCGCATAACCCCTTGAATTATGGACTAACCTGTCAAATAGCTCAGATTTGCAACCATTTTGGACCGCCTTCTTGAAATAGGCGGGTTAGGCTGGGCAAAGACTTCTAGCGGGGATCTAGCCGAACAAAGTATCTCGGCGGAAACCCGGTCAGAATTCGAAATACTATGCCAAGGCTGTGTTCGCTATTGACCCGCTCGTGTTCTTCATCTGTTACTGGTACTGCCAGATAGGTGCCTTTCTCGCCATCAAAAGTAACTTGTACATTTGGATTCTCTAATGCATGGTTGTACCAGGCGCGGGGCCAGTGGTTGGCGGCAACGTAGAGCTGGCCGTTACTTTCAAGGCGAGCCACGACCCGGTCATTTGCGATACCATCCTCATCTGTGGTGGTAATGACTAGCGTACTTTGACCCTCTGGCTGGAAATATCCGAGCAGAGACTCAAACGCTGCAACGATCCCCACGTAAACGAGGCACAAGATCGCGATTATTTTTACTGTTTTCACTTTAGGGCTCCCTGGGGATTTGTTCAAAAGTACAATCTTTCATCGTAGCGCGAAGGAAGCGATGCTTTGGGCTTTCCGAGTTCAATGCCTTGTTGGATGAAGCCGCTATCGCGGAGAAAAGACCGCCCCCACTAATCAGTCTACAATGTAACCTCACTCCCTCACAGAGGGAACATTCACACAAATGTGAGGTTACAACGCCATGACAACATCATCAGAGACACGATTCAAGCTGAATTAGAAAAAGCATCTGCAACATCTGAAGCTCAAGGGTCTGCAGCCCAAGACCATTGATGCCCACTCCCGAGCTCTTCGTCGCATCGGCAAGTCTTTTGCCCTCCCATCGCAAGGCACTGGCAGCCATGAAAATCTGTCGCCGCCAGCAGAGCCCAAAGATGTTGCTAGGCTGGACGCAATGTGATCAGCAACGTTATGTACCTCACTCCTGTGGGCATCGAAATTGTC
>JASJXV010000174.1 GCA_030123805.1 Gammaproteobacteria bacterium | reverse complement strand
ATCGAGGAGACCACCGATGGCACCAATGATGAACCCGAGGAGACAGCTATCGAAGAGGATACAGTCGCTGACGAAACCAATAATGTTGATGCTTCGAGTGTTTCGGACGCACCCCGGACTTCAGAAATCCCGGTGTCCGACGATTTTCTGTTTAATGAAGTAGGGATTTCCGAAATAAGTATTGATGCCCCTGAGACAACAATCATTTTTAGTGAGTTCGAACTGTTAGACGAGAATGATAACGATGAAAGTGTGGCGCGTGCACCGGCTTCAATCGAGCGTATGCGCTCTGAATATACTGCCTACAGTGATCCTTCACTACTGATGACTTCACAACAATTCCTGAGAGGGTTGGATGGGGTCAGGGACGAAGTCGCAATCGGGATACAGGCTGAACAGATGGTAGTGGGAGGAGGATTTGCTCTAACGACTGGATTATCGGTTGGTTATGTGGTCTGGTTGGCGCGCAGTGGTATACTATTGAGTAGTCTTCTCACATCACTTCCTGCATGGCAGTTTATGGATCCACTACCAGTGCTGGCCAGTATGCGAGATAGTTTTGATGACGACACTGAAGATGAGTCACTTGAATCCATAGTCGAAAGTGCGGCTGGAGAATCTGAGATGGAGGATAAACCCGTGGGAGAGGTTGAGTAGATGAGCAATCGGAATCTATAGAGTCTTGGAGATGCTATCGTCGCTAGGGCGGTTTTTCAGGAGCCACGGCACGAAGGCGAGGATAGCCTTTGGCCAGGCCGGTATGCTTGTCAGCTTGATCTTGATAGCGGCGATCCTGGGTCTGCTACCTGACCGCGATGCTGAGGTGATGAAAAGCCATGCTGCGCTGGCCGAAGCAGTGGCAGCTAACAGCTCTGTATTTCTCACACGATCGGATCTCAGGCGTATGCAGGCAACCCTCTCGATCATTGTTGAACGTAACTCGGACATACTCTCTGCAGGTATCCGGAATGAAAGTGAAAAGCTCATGGTGGCGATCGGCAATCATGAATCCGAGTGGCGTCAATCGGTAGATGGTGAAACGTTCAGGGCGCAGGTAGTTGTCCCCATCTGGCAGGGCAAGAATAAGTGGGGGCAAGTGGAACTGCGTTTTGCGCCGCTGCGTGCGGAGGGGTGGCGAGGCTGGCTGTCGCATCCGCTGGTTAACCTCACACTTTTCTTGAGCGTGGGAAGCTTTATTTTGTTCTTTTTTTATCTGGGCAGGATGCTCAAGCAACTGGATCCGTCCCAGGCGATCCCGAGTCGTGTTCGCTCCGCCCTCGACACCATGGCTGAGGGGCTTCTGGTCATTGACGCTCGTCAGAATATCGTGCTGGCCAATGCCGCCTTCGCATCGATTGTCGGCCGCAGTCCGGACGATCTGCTAGGTTACCAGGCAGGCAGTTTTCCCTGGGCGAATATTGATGCTGAACCTTTTGACAACGATCAGGCACCCTGGACGCTAGCTCTGAAGGAGGGTAAGCAGCAGACCAACATCCGCCTGCGTCTCGAACTGGTGCAAGATAGAAGTTGGTCCTTTATAGTGAATTCCTCACCGGTCCTGACCGATAGCGGTAAGGCTGGCGGAGTGCTGATCAGTTTTGATGATGTGACTGAGCTTGAAGAAAAAGAAATTGAGTTACAAAAATCCAAGGAAGAGGCAGAAGCAGCCAACCAGTCCAAAAGTGACTTCCTGGCTAACATGAGCCACGAGATCAGGACCCCAATGAATGCCATACTGGGTTTTACTGATGCATTGCGGCGCGGTTTTGACAAGAACCACAGTGAAAGCCAGAAGTACCTGAATACCATTTACTCAAGCGGCACTCACCTGCTCGATCTGATCAACGACATTCTTGACCTGTCAAAAGTTGAAGCGGGACGCATTGAGCTTGAAGAACTGTCTTTTCGACCGCACCTGATAGTCCATGAAGTCGTCAAGATCATGACGGTCAAAGCGGTGGAAAAGGGTATTTTCGTCGATTACAAACCAGATGGACCCCTGCCTGAGCAGATCGAGTCTGATCCGGGCAAAATTCGCCAGATACTCACCAATCTGGTTGGGAATGCTATCAAGTTCACAGAGAGTGGTGGCGTCACGGTTGTGACGCGATTTGAAACCGGCAGTAACGGGTCGCATATCAGCTTCGAAATACAGGACACCGGGATCGGCATGACCGAGAGCCAGGCTGCCGTGGTGTTTGAATCATTCGTGCAGGCCGACAGTTCGATTACCCGTCGCTTTGGGGGTACCGGACTTGGACTGGCCATCAGCAAGCGGTATGCCGAGGCACTTGGGGGTGATATCCTGGTGCGCAGTACGCCGGACGAGGGCAGTGTGTTCACCTGCACCATTGAGGCGCAAGCCACGCCCGGTACTGCGTTTCTTGAGCCCGAGCAGCTATTGCTGGATGATGAGATTGCCGACCAGGATGCAGCGAAGTCCTGGGTCTTTCCGCAAGCCCGCATACTGGCGGTCGATGATGGCGACGAGAACCGTGAGTTGCTGACCCTGGTACTACGGGAGCTTGACCTTGAAGTTGACACGGCAGTAAATGGCAAAATAGCCGTCGAGATGGTGGAAAACCAGCATTATGATCTGATTTTGATGGACGTTTCCATGCCACTGATGGATGGCTATGTTGCGGTTGGTCTGATGCGTGAACGGGGTCTTAAGATCCCGATTATTGCCTTGACAGCGCACGCCATGAAAGGGGTCGAAGAAAAGTGCCTGGCTGCCGGCTACTCTGATTACATGACCAAACCGATAGATATCGAAAAACTGACCGCCAAATTGGCAGAGAAATTGGATGCCGAGCAAGTCATGGATGGTGACATGCCTGCCCCGATCAAAATCCACGAATCTGAAATCGCGTCCTCGGGCGAGCCGTCGGATGATGACGAGACCTCTCCCATTAGATCGACATTGCAAATGACCAATCCCAGGATGCGTGACCTGGTTGGCCAGTTTATCATCCGTCTGGATGAGCAATTAGGCTGTTTGGAGCAGGCTTTCCATGATCGTGATTTTGAGGAACTGGCGAATATCAGTCACTGGTTGAAAGGATCTGCAGGTAGTATCGGCTTTCACGAGTTTACAGAGCCTGCAAAAGCGCTTGAAGCTGCTGCGCGCAGCCAGCAGTTCCGGGGGATCAGTGAACGGCTGCGCGGATTACGACAATTGGCTAGTCGGATTGAACCGGTGGGAGAAATGCCAGATTCTGATTGTGCAAGTGATGAGAAGCCACACCCCGGTGACAACCTGACGGTTAAGGCCAGTGCTGATAAACCCGTTGGCGCAAGTGACAAGCGCCAGCAGTTGACTGCCACGACACCGATTCATTCCAGTCTGCCGATGAAGAACGAAAAATTCCGGGAGCTCGTTGGGCAATTTGTTGCACGACTCGATACACAGCTGACGAACATGGAGCAGGCTTGTGGCGATGGAAACCATGAGGAACTGACCCGGCTCAGCCATTGGCTCAAGGGATCGGCCGGTAGTGTCGGTTTTCACGACTTCACAGAACCTGCTGCTGAACTTGAAATTGCGGCGAGAGAAGGTAATGATGAGCGGATCAACTCAAGACTCAAGGAAATCATGCATCTCTTCAATAGAATTGAGTTGGTGTCTGAGGATGAGACTGTACCAAGAGTACCGCCATCATGAGTAGCCAGGACCAGGTTTCGAGGCGGGTCATCGATGATCCACAGATTGAAGAAAGGAATGGTCAATGAGCAACGGGGTAAATAACACGGAACAGAGTGTGCTGGAGCGTTCTCGAAAGCCTCATGATTCTCTGATCATGATGGTCGATGATGAACCAATATTGATGGCGGTTATCCAGGAGTTACTCAACGAGGCCGGTTATAACAACTTCAAGGCGGTCAAGGATTCAACCCAGGCGCTGGATAAGCTCGAGGAATATCGACCCGATGTGCTGCTGCTGGATCTGGTCATGCCAGAAGTCGATGGTTTTGAAATCCTGCGGTCGGTTCGATCTAATGCGGATACCCGGCACCTGCCGGTCATTGTTTTAACGTCTTCAAGCGACGCTGCCACCAAGCTCAAAGCTCTGGAACTGGGTGCGACGGACTTTCTCGCCAAGCCCGTCGACAGCAGCGAATTGGTGCTGCGCTTGCGCAACACCCTGACAGTCAAGGCTTACCAGGATCAACTCGCGTATTACGATACCCTTACCGGTCTACCGAATAGAACACTATTCATGGACAGGCTCAAGTGGGCACTTCAGCATGCTGATAGAACACGTAAATCTGCCGCTATCCTGAATATCAATTTGGACCGATTCAAGAATATCAATGACACTCTGGGTCCACGGATTGGCGACGCATTGCTGGCGCAGATCGCGTCCCGGCTCACTGATTGTATTCGTATGGATGCCTACATCAACTATTCTGACCGGGCTGAACTTTCGAGCAGCGTTTCCAGGCTTGGGGGTGATGAATTTTCCGTCATATTGCACGAGGTCTCCCGGGTAGAAAATACCTCATATGTGGCGCGTCGGTTGACCCAGTCTATGATTGATCCGTTCTACATCGACGAACATGAGATATTTCTTACCACGAGTATCGGTATCGCCCTCTATCCACAGGATGGCCGGGAGATTGATGAGCTGATGAAAAATGTCGCGGTTGCGACTGAGTATGCCAAACAGCATGGTCGCAACAACTACCAGTTCTATTCCAAGGAACTCAACGCCATGTCCGAGGAGCGGTTAAAGCTGGAAACCGACCTTCGCAAGGCAATCGAACGAGGTCAACTTGAAATCTACTATCAACCCAAAATTGAAGGCGCCAGCGGCAAGGTGTCAGGCATGGAGGCGTTGATACGCTGGCATCGCAGTGAAGATAATACTGTATCTCCTGCAGATTTCATTCCAGTCGCTGAACAGATGGGACAGATCATCCCCATGGGCAACTGGATTCTCAACGAGGTGTGCCGGCAACACCGTGAGTGGATGATGGATGGCATGGATCCCTTGAAGGTGTCTGTGAATGTTTCAGGCTATCAGTTTTCGGACAAGGATCTTTGCAACTCCCTGCGGATTGTACTCAAGGAACACAACATGGATGCAGCCAGTCTGATGCTGGAAATTACCGAGAGTGTGTTGATGGGTGATGTCGAAGGCAGCATGCAGACCATGCATGACATCAAGGGACTGGGTCTCTCGTTATCCATTGATGACTTTGGCACCGGTTATTCATCCCTGAGCTACCTGAAACTATTCCCGATCGAAGAACTCAAGATTGATCGATCATTTATCGTTGACCTGCCCGATAGTAAGAGTGATGCGGCGATAGTGCGGGCCATCATCGCCCTTGCCGATGGGCTTGAACTTGACCTGGTTGCAGAAGGCGTCGAAACCGAACAGCAGATGCGATTCCTGAACGAGAATGGCTGTGGCACGATACAGGGTTACTACTACAGCAAGCCACTAACGGCGGATCAGTTCAGGCAATTTGTGCTTGAGCGTAATGCAGCGTAGCTGGATGCAATAGCGCGTTATATCTACTTACACTGAGCGGGATTTCCTGGATTGGGCGATCCCTGCTAAAGACCCGAATCGCAAATTAATCGTGATTGACCCCGTCGTCACCGATACAGCAAAACTTGCGGACATCCATCTGAGGGTGCGCCCGGGTGTCGGTAGATCAGGTGGCTGAGGTAGCCAGAGTAATAGGTGAAGCAAAGAGCGCCAGTGTGGTTGAGGACCTGGGTATCCAGCAATCGCTACACAGCACATTGAATTCGTATCTCGAGAAATTGATCTATCTGCTCACGGGTAATATGGGTTGCGAGGGTGGTGTAAACATCAATTTTGGCACCGGTGAAAGTCCCGGCGGACACACACCGGAAG
>JASJXV010000173.1 GCA_030123805.1 Gammaproteobacteria bacterium | reverse complement strand
ACATAATTGGGACATCCATCAAAATGGACATAATTGGGACATCCATCACTTAAAGGCATTGGAGACCTTGCAAACTGAGTTGTGGTCACTCTATCCTGTGAAGGCAACAAAATAGATGCTGATGGATAAATCATGCAATCAAATTTGACGCAGAAACACATAACAGAACCTCAACGATCCTTACCCATCAGAGCAGAATGTGACGTATTGGTGGTTGGTGGCGGACCGGCGGGTATCTCTGCTGCGATTGCGGCATCAAGAAACGGTGCGGAGACTGTGCTAGTGGAACGTTACGGCGGGCTTGGCGGACTCGCCACCGGGGGACTTATTATCCTGCTTCTCAGTCTGGATGATGGCACTGGAGATCAGGTAATTGCAGGTCAGTGCCAGGAACTTGTTGACCGACTGGATGCCCGGGGTTCAATTGTCTATCCCAAACAGGATGAATGGGGCAACCAGAATGCCGATCTTGTTGCTCGCTACAATCAATGGGGATTGATATGGGGTCGAAATCCCAGTGTTGTAAGGTATTCAGTCGCATATGATCCGGAAGAGTTCCGTTTCGTCGTCAATGAGATGGTGCTTTCAGCTGGTGTGAAGCTGCTATTTCATGCCTGGGGAGCAAGAGCCATCATGGACAATGATCGTATTGATGCCGTGGCCATTGAATCCAAATCCGGTCGAGAAGCAATCAAAGCAAAGATCGTGATTGATGCCAGTGGTGACGGTGATATCTTCGTTTCTGCAGGCGTACCATTTGAATCGGAGAAAGTGCATCCATGGTTGTGGTTCCGGATGGCCGGTGTTCGCGATGTTGATCAGGCAGTGGCCAGTGGTGGCAACCGGTTTTTCAAAACCCTGCCGGGTGAAGGCAGGATTCTTGCACCCTGGGGATCCATGGGTCGGATCGATCGACAGATATCTGCTGTGGATGTCGAGGATCTCAGCTATGCTGAAATCGAGTGTCGTCGCATGGTGATGGAGGAGGTCGAACGGCTGCGAAGCGAAATCCCGGGTTTTGAAAATGCATTTCTGACGGATATTGCCAGTCAATTGGGCATAACAGAATCCAGGCGGATGATCGGAGCCCACCAGCTCAGTCGTGAGGAAGCCAATACCCTCAATGATCATGTAGTTGCCCGAACCGGAAACTGGACCAAAGCGGGCATGCTCTACAATATTCCGTATGGCTGTCTCTATCCCAGGGAAGTATCCAATTTGCTGGTAGCAGGGCGTTGCATTTCTGTCGATCACCGCGTGCATCATTCAACCAAAGAGATTCCAGCGTGCTTTGCAACGGGTGAAGCTGCCGGGACCGCTGCTGCTCTGTCTGTGCGTTTGAATACGAGGCCTTCAGCCCTGGACGTAGGTAAACTACAGGATACACTTGTACACCAGGGGGCAAGCCTGGGTTTGTGAAACCTGTATGTTGCAGACGCGTTCCCGCGTGTGACAAATAGTGGCTTCAATCCGGGGTTGACGGTAAGGGCACTGGCATCCCTTATGGCGGCTGGGATCCTTTCGGAGTAAGGTTATCTGGCTGTAACGGCCGATACAGGCAGAAGGAGGAAAAGTATGCGTGATGGCGGCAAAAAGACTTACCTTTTTATCTCAGCAACAATATTTGGGATCGTCGCAATCTTGCACCTGCTCCGAGTGATCAGTGGCTGGGATTTTGTACTCGGCCCATGGTCCCTGCCAATGTTTTTTTCCTGGGCAGGTACGATTGGTGCAGGTTTTTTATCGGCTTGGGCATTTACCCTGGCTTTGAAAATATAACTGGTTCTTGGCAGGGTTAGTACCTTCATAAGTGGCTGCATCATATATCTGGTTGGTTCAAGAGTAGTGAAATGTCGTTAATTTAATCAGCTTCTGGTGGGCCGCATTCGGACAGGAACCAACTAATTGACATGCTTTAGCCGCATTGCTACCTTGTAAGTATGGAAACAATTCGTGCTGTCTTTTTTGATTTTGGCGGCACTCTCTTCACGTACGAGTTACTTGCTGCAACGCACAGGAGCACGGGATCAAGGTTAGCTGTGCTGATTGGCGCTAACGCCGATCAGGCAACTGACGCTTATAGTTCCGGCATGGCGCGTGCGGGTAGAGAGTTCTCCGGCAAATCCTATTATCTGCATCGTGATATGTTTACTGCAGGTGTCAACTATGCGGTGCAGTCCCTGGGGAAACAGTTGGATGAGCAGTCTGTTTACGATTTTGTGACCTGGCTCAACCGTACTATTACAGACAATATAGTGCCCAGAAAGGGCCTTTCCGAAGTCTTGATAGAATTGCGACGACGAAATATACATGTGGGTGGAGCGAGCAATGCCGATATTGAACAATTCGAACCCATGCTGGAAGCGCTGGAGGTGAGACCACTATTTGACTCGCTCATGTGTAGCGAGCAGGTAAAATTCTGCAAACCCCATGCGAAGTTCTTCTACCATGCACTGGATCAGGCGGGATGTGAAGCTGCTGAAGCTATCTATGTGGGCGACACACCCATCGCCGACATTGAAGGCGCTGAGCGTGTCGGCATGCATGCGATCCTGATCGAGGAAAACTCAAACATCGTCTTCGATAGAGGGTCCCCACGCGATGATCAACAAATGATCAAAGAACTGCCCGAATTGCTCACCTACCTGGACCAAATTGATGCTGGCATAGCCTCCCAGGGAAGAAAGCAGACCTGAAACCTTTGACAGGAGAAGCGCTAATGATGAATTCTCAAATCACCCGCGCGGTAATTAGCTGCATGATAGCTGTTACCGGTCTTGTTTATGCAGAAGAGGACAAACAACTCTTATGGGGGGACACCCACCTGCATACCTATTATTCATTTGATGCCTATCTAAACGGAAACTACACTGTGGGTCCGGATGAGGCTTATCGATACGCGAAAGGTCTGCCGGTCATCCATGCCTACAACAGGACACGGGTGCAGATTCAGACGCCATTGGATTTCCTGGTGGTGTCTGATCATGCTGAATTTCTCGGCGGAATTCGCGATATCTATAATGATGGCGTCCAGGACCCAGCAGCACCTTTTTGGAGAAAACTGCTTTACTGGTACCGTGAATGGGAAATTCGCAAGGCCATAGATAGTGGCACCGGCCCTGACTACTTTTCCAATGTGTTACCCCTCTCTCAAGATGTTAGACAGGCAGCAAAAAACTGGACAGAATCTATAGGCAGTGCAATTCCAGGTGCCAATATCTCACAGCGCAGTGCGTGGAAATCGATTGTGGAGACTGCCGATGCCCACAATGAGCCGGGAACATTTACGGCTCTAATTGGCTGGGAGTGGAGTTCCAATCCCGGTGGAGGGAATCTGCACCGGATTGTGATCACAGATGCCGATGCGGGGCAGGCAATACAATTCCTGCCCTTCGCCTCAACAGATAGCCCCTATCCAGAGGACTTGTGGGACTGGCTGGAGAAAACATCTGCACAAGTCGGGGCAAGATTTCTGGCTATTCCTCACAATTCGAATATCTCCAAGGGCCAGATGTTTGCCGACCATACTCTACGCGGGGAAGCCATAGACGCGGATTACGCATCTAAACGCAAACGCTGGGAACCGGTCACCGAAGTTACCCAGATCAAAGGGGATTCAGAAACCCATGCCTCGCTCTCACCGGATGATGAATTTGCTGACTTTGAAACCTATCCATTCTACATACAGCGTGAACCGGAGCCCTATGATCCACGAAGCGGCGACTATATTCGATCTGCATTGAAAACCGGGCTGTCGCTGGAAGCGCAGACTGGCGTAAATCCGTACCAGTTCGGGTTTATCGGTTCGACTGATTCACATACCGGCTTATCCAGTGCTGAGGAACCTAACTTTTGGGGCAAGATGGCCCGAGATTCAATCCCTGAGAATAAAGCGAATTCGAATATTATAAACGGTTCGAGCGGCTGGTCTATGTCTGCGTCGGGTCTGGCGGCTGTCTGGGCTGAAGAAAATACGCGTCGTTCTATTCTTGATGCATTCCAGCAGCGAGAGGTTTATGCGACCACCGGACCACGCATCAAGGTCCGTTTTTTTGGCGGATGGGATTTTACAAAGGAAGATCTGACCGCAGGCAAGATATCGGATCGAGGCTATAAAGAAGGAGTCCCAATGGGTGGTGAACTCATTTCTTCTGCAGGTGCTGCTGCTCCCACCTTCATGGTTGCAGCACTTAAGGACCCCCTGAGCGGTAACCTTGATCGCATGCAGATGGTAAAAGGGTGGCTTACTGAAAACGGCAGTACCAGGGAGCATGTGTATAACATTGCATGGTCCGGTGATCGTCATTTGGACAGTGATGGTCGACTGGAACCCGTGGGCGATTCGGTTGACAGGAAGACCGGCAGATACAGCAACGATATCGGTGCAGATCAACTGCAAACTGTATGGACAGATCCCGATTTTGATGCCAACACAGCAGCGTTCTATTATGTGCGAGTACTGCAGATTCCCACGCCACGCCATGCGCTACTGGATGCCATCTCGCTGGGACTTGAAGCACCCTCTGAAGGTCCGTCCGTCATTCAGGAGCGAGCCTACACCTCACCTATCTGGTATAAGCCCTGACATTATTTTTGCTCGTGCATAAATAGGCTACCCGGAATTAATAGAAGATCAATTGCCAGTCAGGTCTGGTATTGAGTTATCTCACTGCAAAGGAGAGTCTGGTTATTCTTAATAATTGCACTGCTGGTTCCTTACATGGATGGTAAACAAGGTTGGTGGGTGGTCGTTGGGGTATTCCTGACTATCACAATTACATCTGGTATCGGTTTCTTTGTTCTGCCCATCATGATCGAGAGCTTGATCGAGGATATGGGGTGGTCGCTGACTGAGATTTCCTTTGGTGTAACCATCTGGGGTCTTGCTGCCGCATTGTTTAGTCCATTCCTGGGACAGTGGATAGATCATTACGGCGCGCGCCGTATGATGTTGCTTGGTACCGCGTTTTTATTTTTCATCACTTTGCTGCTGGGACAGGTTACAGCGCTCTGGCAGTTCTACGTTCTCATGTTCTTTGCTCCCTTTGGCAGCATGGCGAACACTTACATACCAGCCGCGGCTGTTGTGGCTCGCTGGTTTGTGCGCCACCGGGGTATAGCAACAGGTGTAGTGATGTTTGGCATTGGTGTGGGTGGTGCCATAGTACCATTGGTCACGTCGCTATTAATTCAGAATTACGGTTGGCGTCTATCCTACACGATGCTTTCGTTTGTACTCCTGCTGGCTTTCATACCCATTTTATTGTGGGTTCGAAATCCAACCGATAAGGATCTGAATATGGCAGATCAAGATGCTTCCGCAGATTCAGAACAAGGGAGTTTGATGGATCTGTCGTTATCCGAAGCGTTAAGAACTCGCACCTTCTGGGGTGTGAGTCTTGGTGACGCGCTAACCGGAACTATCTTTGCGATTTTTAATATCCATCTGGTGTATTACCTTACCCAGGATCTGGGTAGTAATGAAACCGCAACACATGCCTATAGCGCCCTGCAGATATGTATTGGCCTCGGTACACTGGCGTTTGGTCTGTTCGCGGACCGTTTCCGGCTTCGGTCAGTAATGATCGTGTGCTATCTGTTGCCAGCCTTCGCGACAATGTTACTCATGCCAACCAGTGTCGTCTTTCTGGTATTTGCTTTCGCGATTATTGCCGGGTTTTCAGGTGGAGGCAGAAACGCGCTCTTCCCGGTCGCACTCTACAGCAGTTTTGGTAAGACCCATATGGCGTCGATTTACGGACTCAGCAATAGTTTTTTTATGCTTGGTACTGCCATTGGACCATTCCTGGCAGGCATGCTTTACGATGCGACAGGCAACACAAGATTGATCTATGCTGGTGCGATAGTTGGTCTGGCAATTTCTGCTCTGCTTATTAGCGTCATGCGAAACGAACGACTACA
>JASJXV010000061.1 GCA_030123805.1 Gammaproteobacteria bacterium | reverse complement strand
CTTTAGCAGCGGATGAGGTTTGTCATTGGGCATGTGCAATGTCACCTTCTTCGTCTTTGTGGTTTTGATCGTGAGTGTTTTTCCGAGCGTCCCGCACGAACCGGTTCCGGGGGCGGGGTTAACAATTCTTCATCCGGTATGATACATTTCAGTTTTGTGCCCAGTAGCGCTTCGATGCCAGGTAGCTGAAAAGAATCCATTTCACAGGCAAAACTAATCGAAATCCCAGCCGCTCCTGCTCTACCGGTTCGACCGATCCTGTGGATATAATCCTCAGAATCTTCCGGTAAATTGTAATTGATAACGTGGCTAACATCTTCGACATGGATACCACGGCCTGCAACATCTGTTGCTACCAGGACATTTATTTTCCCCTCTTTGAAATCATTCAGGGTTCTAATTCTCTTTTTTTGTGCAACCTCACCTGTAAGCAAACCACTCTCGATACCATTCCTGTATAACCTGTTTTCCAGATCCCGGGTCTGATCACGCCTGTTGACAAACACAATAATTCTTTGCAGGTTCTGCTGGATAATCAAGTTGTATAAAAGTGCATACTTGTTAACTGCTTCTGTCAGATAAATATATTGATCAATGGTATTTACCGCCAGCCGCTCGGGTTCGATTTCAATCTTAATAGGATTTCGTGTCCATTGTTCAGACAATCGGCGCACATCATCGCTAATGGTTGCGCTGAAGAGTAGCGTTTGCCGCTTGTCTTTCGGCGGAGTACGTCTGATGATGCTCTTTATATCGGGAATGAATCCCATGCTCAACATTCTGTCTGCTTCATCGATAACAAGTTGCTCGACCTTGCTCAGATCCACGGTGCCGGATCGACAGAAATCAAGTAAACGTCCAGGTGTTGCTACTATCAGATCTATCTGGCTCTTACATTTCTGTTTTTGTTTCTCATAATCAATACCGCCAAGCAACGCGAGAACATTCAGGTCACAATATCTGGTGAGTTCTTCTGCATCTGCTGCAATCTGCATAACCAACTCTCTGGTGGGTGCAACAACGAGAGCAAAGGGCGTTCCGGCCGGGCGTGGTTCCAGTTCCGGGTTTTCAAGGTGATAGGCAATCAGGGTGATTAGAAATGCTGCGGTCTTGCCGGTTCCGGTTTGCGCTTGTCCGATTACATCTTCTCCGTCCAGCGCATGAGGCAGAACTTCTTTTTGAATATCTGTGCAGGAAGTGAATCCCAGGTCGTCAATTGCTTGCATCAATTCATCGGGCAGCTGCAGTGATTCAAAGCCTGAAGTCTCTATTCGTGAATTTCCAGTTTGAATATTCGCAGCTTCAACATCCCGGGAAGGCCTGTCAGATTCTGATTGTTTCAAAAATAGTTTATTGATTGATTTAAGTATATGGTTGCTCAAAATTCTAACGACTCAGAGTTGGTGATTAGGTTGGGAATCCTTGAGCAAAGATATTATATCAATACTACCTCACAAGATCCCCGGAACATAAGAAGAGGCGTTTGCGCTGGCGGAAAAGACGCACAGCGTAAATGCCTCTAAGCAGGATTAGGGCCGGATTATAGCAGATCGCTGCTAACACCATGATGTTATTTGATATGAATTGACGCGTATATTTGCCTGCGCCTCAGGAAGAGCAGTAACCCGGTTCGGCTTACCTTGCTAACATGGCTAACTTTAATCAGAGGTTTCCGGCGTTGATGCGGTAATGGCCTGATTAACTGATGCCAGTTGAACACACAGGACAAAGACATTCATGGCTTTCTCCAGTTCATGCAGTTCAGGAAAGGTTGGCGCCAGACGAATATTTCTATTGCTGTGGTCCTGACTATATGGATAAGTGGCGCCTGCAGGAGTTAATTTGACACCCGCTTCCTCGGCTAGACGGACCACGTCTTTTGCAAGACCGGGTAATGTCTCAAAGGACACAAAATAACCACCCGTTGGCACTGTCCATTCACCCATATTCTTGTTGTGCAAATTGTTAAACAGTATTTCCTGCACCAGGTCGAATTTCGGCTTGAGAATAGCCTGGTGGCTGGCCATATGCGCCAGTATTCCATTGATGTCTTTCAGAAAGCGTACGTGTCGTTCCTGATTGATCTTGTCTGGTCCTATCGATGCTGCAGATAAATATTTCTGAAATGCCTCGAGATTTGATGAGGAGGCGCATAGAAAGGCGATTCCGGAACCGGCATAGGTCACTTTTGATGTCGAACCGGTGATGATAATGCTGCCTTCTGTACCCAGATTGACTGCTTCAGAATACACGTTGGTCAGATCGGCTGGTTGGTCGTTGAGATAGTGGACTGAGTAGGCATTGTCCCACATGATTCGGAATTGATCTCCGGCAATCTTTCCCAGTCCGGCCATACGCTTTACCACGTTTGCAGAGTAGACATGTCCGGTGGGATTGGAGTATTTGGGAACACACCATATACCCTTGATCATGGGATCCGCAGCTACCTGGGCTTCGATCTGATCCATATCCGGTCCTGCATCAGTGAAATCAATATTGATCATCTCAATTCCAAAGTGTTCACAGATAGTGAAATGCCGGTCATAACCTGGAACGGGGCATAGAAATCGGACCGGGGAACCTGATTTGTCTGCCTGGGATTTCCAGCTACTTTCCTTACCCTCAACACCATGCAACAGAGCAAAGGCGATGTATTGATACATGAGTGTCAAACTGCTGTTGCCACCCACCATGACCTGCTGTGGGTCCATGCCCAGCATTTCGCCACCTAATTTGCGGGCATCGGGTATGCCTGTAATCCCACCATAGTTGCGCACATCGGTGCCGTCCTGGAGAGTGAATTTTTTATTGAGAATGCCATCGAGATTATTCGAGAGATCTAACTGAGCAGCAGAGGGTTTCCCTCGAGTCAGATCCAGGCTGAGCCCAGACTCTTTATATTCATTGTATGATTCCAGCAGTGATTGCTGTAACTCGATTAGTGATTCGCTGCCTTGTTGCTTGAGTTCCACTCTTCTCTCCAATTATTCAGATGTCCCTTCTCGTACCTATTGCAGTTCCCTCATAGGGAAAGACCGCATAGTTCATCACAACCCAACATGAGATTCATGTTTTGCACGGCTGCTCCTGCTGCACCTTTCCCAAGATTATCCAACCTTGCAACCAGCAAACAATGTAGTTCTGACTCGAATAGAAAAAGATCGAGACGATTGCTGTAATTATTTGCCTCAGGGTCGAGCATGCCAGCGTCCAATTCAGCTGCGGCATTAATTGGGTGAATCTTTAGGCAGGGTTCTTTTTCATATGCCTGTATCCAGGTTTGATGAATAAATTGGGATGCCGATTCCACTGCCAGGCATTCCTTGAATACGGGGATCTGCACCAGCATACCCTGGTGAAAATTGCCGACTGAGGGTACAAATAAGGGTGGATTCTTCAAACCGGCATAGTATTGCATTTCGGGAAGATGCTTGTGCTTCAGATCCAGGCTATAGGGACGCATGCTCCAGGGCGATGCTTCGGGATTGGCATTGCGGTCTGTATAGCTTTCGATCATCTTACGACCGCCACCACTAAAACCCGAAATAGCGTTAATCGTTAATGGCGTGGTTCCGGGAATTATGCCTGCGTGCACCAGGGGGGTCACCGCCAACAAGAATCCGGTGGGATAGCAACCGGGATTAGACACACGATGGGCTGTTTTAATCAGACCTCTTTGATCCGGATTCAATTCGGGCAATCCGTATATCCACTCCTCACTAACGCGATGGGCAGTGCTTGCGTCCAGTATTTTGACATCCGGGTTTGTTATCAGACTCACGGACTCCCGTGCAGCAGCATCAGGCAAACACAGAATAACCAGGTCTGATGCATTGATCAGTGCCTGCTTTACCGATTGATTCTTACGATCCGACTCGGAGATTTCGAGAAGTTCCAGGTCGGTTCTGTCATTCAGTAGTTCATGAATTTGCAACCCGGTGGTACCAACCTGGCCGTCGATGAATACCTTATGCACGGTCTATTGCTCGTAATATTTGAAGTGCGGATTCTACACTAGTAATTTCAAGCCAGAGACAATTATTACCGCAATGTGGCGAAGAATTGTCGGATGTCCGCTACGAAAAGCTGCGGTTCTTCGAGCGCAGCAAAATGCCCACCCCTGTCCATTACGGACCAATGCTGAATATTATAGATTTCTTCGGCCCATATTCGCGGCGGGATATACAGTTCTGCAGGAAAAATAGCACAACCCGTTGGCGTTTCAATTCGACCTGCTGCGGCCATATCATTGCTGCTATGAGCAGATTCATAATAGAGCCGGGTTGATGAAGTAATGGTGCCCGTTACCCAATAAATCATGATATTGGTCAGTAGCTCATCCTTGCTCAGACTTCGTTCGATATCCCCATGACAGTCTGTCCAGGCGTGGAATTTTTCAGTAATCCAGGCGGCAAGACCGATCGGTGAATCATGCAGGCCATATCCCAGAGTCTGTGGCTTGCTACCCTGGATTTGTTGATATCCTGTACCTTCTTTCATAGCGGATCGACGCTCCGCAAGTCGCTGCTGCTCTGCTTCGGTGACACCCTCCAGCGGATTTTCTTTGTGCTTTGGAAATCCTGCAAAAACCAGGTTGAGATGTAAACCCACTACCTGCTTGGGAGCCAGTAAAGCATTCCAACTGCTAATAGCGGATCCCCAGTCTCCACCCTGAACTCCATAGCGATCGTAACCCAACTGTTGCATCAGTAGAATATTGCCTTCAGCCACACACTTTTGATCAAAACCGGGAGCTGTTGGCGCATCTGAGAAGCCGTATCCGGGAATTGATGGACAGATCACATGGAAGGCATCTGCAGAAGTGCCACCGTGATTGGTGGGATCTGTCAGAGGCGCAATTATTTTCACGAATTCGGCTATCGAGCCCGGCCATCCATGAGTAACCAGCAGCGGCAGGGCATCTTCATGTTTTGATCGTTGATGGATGAAGTGGAGTTTGCGATCATTGACTATACTAGTGAAATGATCGAATTGATTCAGGATCCTCTCCTGCTTACGCCAATCGAATTCGTGACGCCAATAGTGACAGAGTTGTTTGAGGTAGTTGAGATCTGTGCCGTATTGCCAGTCGCCACCTATTTCATCTGGCCAGCGAGCCATGTCCAGTCTGTTATGTAAATCCTTAATCACATCGTCGGAAACTGAAATTTTGAAAGGTGTAGACATATAGTTAGTTCCTGTTAGGCATGATTATGTGACTGCGTCTGCGCTGTCAGCTCAAACATGCTGTCCTGCAACTCTGCATCGATCCCGGTTATAAAGGGGGCAGTGATAATCTCTTTCAATGGTACAGAGGGATAGTGATTATCACGTAGATAGTGAATGAATTTTAGTGTTCTGAAGCCGTCGAACCAGTGCTTGATATACCGATTAAAAGTTCGCATGGATTTGTATTGTTTGAATCCCTTCAGGAGAATGGGGAGAACGCCTGACGCCTGCAGACAAGTCTTCAGAATCTGTTTGTTACTACTCGCATTTTTACTTAAAAAGTCCAGATCGACATTCTCCCGATTGGACCAGATATCAGGGATCACGGATAGCCAATCTTTCAGGAGCAGAAAAATTACAGGGTTATAGTAAAGATATTCATCAATAGGTGAGGACAATTGCCCTATTCTCCGCAGAGCATGCCCGGTACCGAAGGGAGTGCGGTTTGATAACCGTGCTGCAACATCCAGGACGGGGGCATCCAGACATTCTATACTTCCAACCTTGGCCAATTTGTTTAGCAGATAGAAATCCTCACCCGCCGACCGCTTTGGAAATCCTCTGACTTCGGCATACTTCAGATAGTGTATAGTCAGCGTACTGCCAATTGTGTGATGGGCGTATGGAGATCCGCTCCAGCGTAAGCCTGCCACATAATAGTGCAGGGAAATGTCATATAACTTGCTCGCCAGAGCAACAGATGGCTCCGCCCGATGCTTGAATGGGTAGATCCGGGCAGCAATTTCCGATGTCAGAAGCCCGGCGTGGTGGAAATAATCTGGCGGTAATCGGACATCGGCGTCGGTACTGTAGATCCAGGGACTTTGAACAATGCCCAGGTGAATGAGATTTGCGGCGAGGTCTGCCCCCACTTTACGTGCCAGGCCGACACCTTGTTTCTCAGGAATCGTGGTTTCGTCTTGACATCGATCCACCAGTAGAATGTCTTGTTGGCCTGCATAGTGATGCAGAGATAAATGCTGATTTGCCCAAACAGATGGGTATTGATAACGAAATTCGGCAACAAACTCTAATGTACTGACGTTCTTTTCCGGTGGCGCATTAGCTACCAGTATCAACAGTGTCGAATGTCGGGAATCACTCAACAAACCCTGCAGGCATGAAAGGCTTTCCTGGAAAGCAGGTACAACCAGTACAGATTGATAGATCTTTGTCGCTGTCATTCGATGCAGATAAGTTTCTTTTTCTGCGTAATTCTTCAGGTAAGAGCGGAGGGAATTGGTCATAATCAGAAACTTGCCTAAAGATACATCAATCAAAGGTTTCCTGACAAATGCATCACCCGTTTCCTAGAATTTCAATTAGAAAGTCAGCTATCTGGGCGATCTCTTCCACGCAAACCTGATGTGCCATATGGTAGTCAAACCATCGGACGTCATAGCCTAACCGTATCAGATTTTCGCGGGAAGTCGCTGCCTGCACAATTGGAATCATCTGATCCATAGTGCCATGGGCCATCATGATCGGAATTGCCAGATTATCATCTGACTGTTCTCTTTCGGCTGCAGCCACATCATGCAAATAAGCGGAAAGAGCGAGTATGCCACCCAATCTGTGGGTTGCACGTAGGCCTGTGTACAAAGCCACAACGCCGCCCTGGGAGAATCCAGCCAGGATAATGCGCTCACTCGGCACACCCCTTTGCATTTCCCTCTGCATAAATGCGTAAATACTCCCCGAGGACTTCTGGATATCACTATCTGAAGATTCTCCAGAGTGGGGGTCGTACCAGGCTCGCATTTCGGCACCGGCGTTGATGGTCACGGGCCTGATGGGTGCGTGTGGGAAGATAAAGCGTATTGCAAGGCTGTCGGGCAGGTTGAGTTCAGGAATGATCGGCTCAAAATCATGGCCATCTGCACCCAGACCATGGAGCCAGATTACGGCAGCAGTGGCGGGTTGATCCGGTTCGATTTCTATGTGTGGGAGCAGCTCCTGATCATCAATATTTTGGTTCATGTTAAAAATGCTCCGGAGAATACCGTATCATATAATACTTGGGAACAATTTAAATTTAATCTACAAGGAGTAGTGCTATGGGGCCGTTACAAGGTACCAGAGTAATTGAGTTAGCCGGGATTGGACCAGGTCCTTTCTGCGGCATGATGTTGGCAGACATGGGGGCAGAGGTGATTCGAGTAGATCGCATTGCCAGCAAGAGCTCCTTTCGAGCAAATGATGTATTAACCAGAGGGCGACGTTCAATTGCCATCGATCTCAAGAGTCCTGACGGTCGGGATGTCATACTTAGATTGTGCGAAGAAGCAGATGCCATCTTCGAGGGATTTCGCCCCGGAGTAACCGAGCGCCTGGGTATAGGACCTGAAGATTGTATGGCGCGTAATTCTCGATTGGTATATGGGCGAATGACCGGATGGGGACAGGATGGCCCCATGGCACAAGCGGCAGGTCATGACATTAACTATATAGCATTAGCGGGTGCGCTCCACGGTATCGGGAGGAAAGGTGAAAGACCGGTACCACCTCTCAATCTGGTCGGCGACTTCGGTGGCGGGGGAATGATGTTAGCGTTTGGTCTGGTTTGCGCGATGTTGGAAGCTCAAAAATCCGGAACAGGTCAGATTGTTGATGCGGCAATGGTGGATGGTGCAGCCACCCTTATGGCGATGTTTTTCACCATGAAGGCAGCAGGGATGTATTCCGATGAACGAGGGACTAACCTTTTGGATGGGGGAGCACATTTCTATGACAGCTATGAAACGGCCGATGGTAAGTATATTTCCCTTGGATCGATCGAACCGCAGTTTTATGCGCTGTTGGTAGAAAAAGCCGGGTTGGATAAGGAGGATTTTTCAAACCAAATGGATCAGGGTAAATGGAGCGAATTAAAAGAAGATTTGATTCAACTGTTCAAAACCAAAACTCGGGATGAATGGTGCGAAATCATGGAAGGTACAGATATTTGTTTTGCGCCTGTGTTGTCCCTGTCGGAAGTGGCTGATCACCCGCACAATAAAGCGAGAGCAACGTTTGCAGAGCTGGAAGGAATACTGCAACCTACGCCAGCACCCCGGTATAGTCGCTCGACAGTGAGCCTGACGCATGCATCAAGAATGGCAGGAGAAGATTCCAGAGTTGTATTAGCTCAATATGGTTATGCTGAAGATCGCATTGATAAACTGATTGAAGATGGTGTGATTGGAACTGTTACCTGACGATATAGGGTTTACCCTTAATCTAATTTTGCTCAGGCGTGCCAATTCACAATTGAATCAGAATATATGTGCTGCAATAGTTAAACCCGATCAATAGACGAATGTGATCGAAATCAGGGAAACCGAGTATTTTTGTCGGGAATTCGCTGCTGAACAGATGAGGCAAGTCTTGAACGGTAAAAAACACCTGTTTTTTCACAAAAGTTGCGTAATTTCAGATACATTGTTAACGATTTTGTTGTAAAATTGCGCCACTTCGGAATTGTCTTAGGCTGGAGTCGTCGAATTCTTGAGGACATCGACCCGAGTAGATGTAGCATGAATGAAGCGCAGGGATTGGTTCATACGTATCCTATGTGAAGAAAATTGCCCCATTAACATAGAAAAGGTAAGAAAACATGAGTGTAGAACTACTGGATACTACCCGTTTTCACGGGTTCAGAGTTAGACGCCAAATAGCAGGAAAGACGTATCAGGAATATTTTTCTCTTAAAGAGAATGGTAAAAGACTGCGAGGAGCAAAAAGAGCTGCTATCAAACAGGTAGCAGAAGAAAGAGATGCCGTTCTCGCGAAGAAGCAAGCCAAAGCCAAGGCCGAAGCTGCTAAGACTGCCATTTTTGATAAGGATGGAAAGGTCAGAGGTATCCTGTTCAGAATGAAAACTGAAAAGAGTGGGACACGGACTCCCGTATTTCAAATTGGCATTATGTCAGCCAAGGTGGGGAAAATCGTTAACACTACTGTGTCGATCAATCTGCATGGTCTGGCCGGCGCATGGAAAAAAGCAGTCGATTTTTATATCGATCATAAAAAGATCAGTAAAAGAGCTAACATCTATAAGCAGCTGATAGATGCTCAACCAACCAAAAAACAGCTGGAAGCGATGAAACGGAAACGCAAGAAACATCAATAATTAATAATTCTGGAAAAGAAACGGGAAAGCAACCAGCTTTCCCGTTTTTTTTTGTTTATCATTATTGTAATGATGCTCGTGGATATCAGGCGTATTGTTCGACGGAATTCATGAAATATGCGGTCTAGGATTAAAAGAGTCGCGACTTAATTTAACAAGTCGCACATGGGTAGAGGGTCACATTATGCCGGGAACTGTTTTTATTACCGGGGCTTCATCCGGATTTGGAGAAGCAAGCGCAAGGCGTTTTGCCACAGAGGGCAGAAAGCTCGTATTATCTGCAAGGCGAGAAGATCGGTTGCAATCGCTCTGTGAAGAACTGTCAGCAGACGCGGAGGTAATGGCTGTAAGTTTGGATGTCAGGGATAGACAAGCTGTTTTCGACACCATCTGCGGTCTGCCTGAGCCCTTCGCGGATATTGACGTGCTTATCAACAATGCTGGTCTTGCATTAGGATTGGGCTCGGCAGATGTAGCCAATCTTGATGATTGGGAGGCCATGGTCGATACCAACATCAAGGGCTTGATCTACTGTACTCGGGCAGTCCTGCCGTTGATGGTGGAAAACGGCAGTGGTCACGTCGTCAATATTGGTTCTGTTGCGGCGAACTGGCCTTATCCTGGCGGTAACACCTATGGTGCTACCAAGGCATTTGTTCAACAGTTCTCGAGAAATTTAAGAAGTGATTTGTCGGGCAAGAATATTCGGGTAACAAATATCGAACCCGGAATGTCTGAAACAGAATTTTCTCTGGTTCGATTCAACGGCGATGCGGACAGGGCGAAACAGGTTTATCAGGGAACCAGGCCGCTCCAGGGAGAAGATATCGCCGAAATTATCTATTGGGTGACCAGTTTGCCTGCACATATCAATATTAATGCACTTGAAGTCATGCCTGTATGCCAAAGCTGGGGTCCATTGGCTGTTGATCGGGAATAACCCCACTGTCCGCAGTAGGTCAGTCTGAGCGAACCCGCCCAGGCGACCCCGTCTCTTCGCGGACCGCCTTCGAGCCATTGGATCGGTCCGGGATCAGCATATACGGCGCCGCAATGACAGATCATCACTTTTATCTGGTTCAGGCCAGGATTAGCTGTATAATTAGGCTATCAATCCAGGATAATTCAGGATTTATTGGAAAAATGATCATTGTCCACGGTACATTCCCGGTTAAACCGCAGCATAGAGACCAGGCTGTGGAACTCATGAAGCAGATGTCGCTGGCGACACGGGCGGAACCCGGTTGTATCAGTTATGAGTTTTTTGTTGGCCTGTCAGATCCGGATACAATGCTGCTTTATCAGGAATGGGAGTCTGTAGAAGCCCTGCAGGATCATTTCGAAAGCAGTCACATGGAAGAATTCCTCGGACATCTGCCTGAGGTATTGAATGGCGAAGTTTTAACCAAACGATATGAAGTTCGAGATCCTAATGAAGTGGTGGATGAGCCACGGTACAGGAAAACTCAACCTACAGAAAAAATCATCCACTAGACCCATCGAGTAATATCCTTCCCGCAATTTCTCTCAGTGTGGCATCTGCCGGGTGCTGGTCTGGATTCCCGGTCCGAGGTAGTTAGCCCGCATATTTCACGAAGGCGGTCCAAAATGGTTGCAAATCTTGGCTATTTGAACAGGTTAGTCCATCATTCATGCACAATGTTTGTACCACGCCACAATTTCCAGAAATTCCATTCCCTGCACGAAATATCCGGGTTAGTTCCTTTTGTAAGATATTGAAACTAATGGTTATAGTATCAAGTTTAAGGACATCTTATGACGCAGAACAAAGCTGAATTGTCGGCAAGATTCCATGGACTGATCAGATTCACTCAGTATTTATGGTCCAGATTTAGTCAGGACAAATGTAAGGATACCGCTGCGGCACTTACCTATCAGACATTGTTTGCGGTGGTGCCTCTGTTAACAGTGGTTTACGCAGTATTTTCAATGCTTGCAACATTTTCGGTGAGTGCAACATTTAGCGGGTTGCAGCAGCGTATAGAAGATTTTGTATTCTCACACTTTATTCCACAAACCGGTACGCTAGTACAGGAGTATTTAAGCACTTTTTCCGATCAAGCCAGGCAACTAACATTTGCGGGCATATTGTTTCTGGTGGTGACAGCATTCTTAATGCTGTCCACTATTGAAAGGGCTTTCAATGAAATCTGGAGAGTAGATAAACCGCGTAAGGGGTTATCGAAATTTCTCCTATACTGGGCGGTGCTGAGCCTGGGACCGCTCCTGGCAATATTGGGTCTGGTTGTAAGCACCTATGTTATTTCATTACCGTTAATATCAGATGTTGCGGAAAGTGTGCGTTTTCTCCAGCTCGTACCGGTCTTACTGAGTGTATTGGTATTCACTCTTATCTATGCCGCGGTACCCAATTGTCAGGTGTTGCTAAAACATGCGCTGTTCGGTGGAATAGTTGTGGCGTTGCTATTCGAGTTGGCAAAGGAACTGTTTACCTGGATGGTTGCACAGATTTCATTTGAGTTAATCTATGGCGCTTTCGCAAGCGTTCCGCTGTTTTTATTATGGGTATACCTGGCCTGGACTCTGATCCTGGGTGGTGCAGAACTGGTGCGGGGTATGGCCGTCTACGATAGTGCGACACTGGAGGAAAAGGAAGCACCTTTATTTCAAATCCTGGCTGTGCTTCATGCGTTCTTCGTGGCGCATCAGAGAGGTGAGGCGATATCCGAAGAAGAAATTGTAAGGGGCGATAAGCATCTGGGCCAGGAAAACTGGAATCTGTATAGAAAAATTCTGCAACAACTCCATCTGATCGAACGTCTCGACAGTGGCAAGTTTGTTCTATCCAGAGATCTGCGGGAAATATCTCTATGGCAGTTATATAAAAGCCTGCCGTGGACGCTTCCAGAGAAGGGTGTGATTCTTGAAAATAGTTGGCAGAAATACCTGTCAAATAAGTTGGAACAGGTCAATAATGAGAATAGTGTCCATCTGGATATGAGTCTGGATAGCTTATTAAAAAAGGAGTAAAGAACGATTAGTGTATTCAAGCGCATCACCCTGATCTTGTTACCGATGATAATGTCCTGTTCAGTGGAGCCGGACAATTCTGATAGCCCAGGGAATTCAATTCAGTTTGAGAATTATGCCGGGCGGCATCTGCTGATAAATTACTGGGCAGAATGGTGTCATCCCTGTTTGGAGGAAATTCCCGAACTTAACTTTCTTGCCAGGGAGCACAGTGGAGAAATAGCTATTATAGGCGTTAATTTTGATGGCTTAGAAGCTGAAGAGCTACAGATCCAGCAAAAACGGCTGGGAATAGAATTTACTGTTGTGACAAAGGATCCGTCGGCATACTTTCAGTATGATCCGCCGGAGGTGCTGCCAACGTCCTACTTGTTTGATCCAGATCAGAAACTCGTGGCAACCCTGGTTGGTGCTCAGACGTGGCAGAGCATATTGGCGTTGATCAAACAATGAATGTGACGCCACATTCAACTATCCACTCCGCGAACTGATATGGGAGATGATTTCTTCCAGTTTCACATCCTCTGTAGTGTTGTTTCTCCGGAGTGTATATTCGACCTTGCCATTTTTTAGTCCCCGTTCGCCAACGACAATCCTGTGGGGTATCCCGATTAGTTCTGCATCAGCAAATTTCGCTCCTGGTCGTACACTTTCTCGATCATCAAGCAGCGTTTCAAAGCCTGCGGCATTCAACTCCTGGTAGAGATTTTCAGAGGCTATGCCCACCTGTGCTGATTTGTGGGCGTTAATAGGAATAATGACAACATGGAAAGGTGCAATCGAATCCGGCCAGATTATGCCAGCATCGTCATGATTCTGCTCTATTACTGCAGCTACCATACGCGAGACACCGATACCGTAACAGCCCATCATCATAGTTACGGCTTTGCCACTTTCGTCAAGTACGGTCGCATGCATCGCTTCGGAATAGGTTGTGCCTAGCTGGAATATGTGACCAACCTCAATGCCACGAGCGAGATCCAATGTGCCCTTACCATCGGGACTTGGATCACCAGGGACCACATTTCTTATATCTGCAACCCGTTTTTCTGAGCAGTCTCTGATCCAGTTGACCCCTGTGTAGTGATAATCGTCTTCATTAGCTCCGCAGACAAAATTGATAAGTGTAGCTGCACTGCGATCGACAGTTACGGGGATCTTAAGTTTCACCGGTCCGATTGAGCCAGGGGCACAGCCTATGGCTTCAATTATTTCTTTCTCATCAGCGAATTCCAGTGGTGATTGAATCTGAACCAGGTTACCGGCTTTAATTTCGTTTAGGGTGTGATCGCCGCGAAGAACCAGTGCTACCAAAGGTGTCCCTTCCCCTTTGACAATTAGAGTTTTGATGGTACTGGAGCTTTCGACCGACAAAAACTCGCTAACCTGATCAATACTTTTGACACCAGGTGTCGCGACTTTCTGCAATTGTTTAGGCTCAACATTGGTGTGTGCTTCTGATGCCAATGCTTCTGCCGACTCGATGTTTGCAGCATAGGTGCCTGCAGAATTAAATGCGATCAAATCCTCCCCGGAATCCGCAAGCACATGAAATTCAATGGAAGTGCTACCTCCAATTGCACCGCTATCAGCACGAACCGATCGAAAAGTAAAGCCGATACGTTCGAATATCCGGTTATAGGTTTCATACATAAGATCAAACGTTTGCTGCAGACAAGATGCATCAATGTGAAACGAATAACCGTCCTTCATTACAAATTCACGAGCACGCATAACTCCGAACCTGGGTCTCGTTTCATCCCGGAATTTGGTTTGAATCTGGTAATAAATCACAGGTAATTGCTTGTGACTTTTTAACTCATTTCTGGCTATGTCAGTAATCACTTCCTCATGGGTTGGACCGAAGCAAAAGTCCCTGTCGTGTCGATCTTTCATTTTCAGCAACAAGCCGGTGTCGTATTTTTCCCAGCGCCCTGATTCCTGCCACAACTCGGCAGGTTGAATAATTGGCATCAGAAGTTCCATAGCCCCGGATCTGTCCATCTCTTCACGGACGATGTTCTCCACTTTTTTGAGCACCCGAAGACCCAAGGGCATCCATGTGTACAGGCCGGACGCCAGTTTCCGGATCAGACCGGCCCGCAACATTAGTTGATGGCTGACAATCTCCGCGTCAGCAGGAGTTTCTTTGCGGGTAGAGATGGTATATTTGGAGCTTCTCATAAATGTTGGCGCCTGTTGAGTGGTTAGTAAATTAGCAAGTCGCGATAAACCAATGAATCAAAGTTTCAAGGAGAAAACAAAAGGGGTCGCTAGTGCGACCCCTTTTGTTTTCTCTCTGAAACTGGTGAGGAATTTATTCAACCATTTCCTTTAAGCCCTTAAGAGGAAGCACTTTGACTTTGATACTCGCCGGTTTTGCAGCCACATCCATCAATTCACCCGGACGGAAAGGATTAGCAACGCCTTTTCGCGCTTTCCTCGCGGGGCGTTTAACCGTCTTGATTTTAAGAAGACCGGGTAACGTAAACTCACCCGCAGCTTTCTTTCTGATGTGACGATTTATCAGGTCCGATAATTCATCCAGTACATTACCAACCTGCTTCTTAGTTAGATCCGTGTTTGCTGCGATCTCACTCAGGATAGCAGTCTTGGTATACTTGTCTTTTATAGCAACCAGTTTTTTTTCCGGTGGAGTTGCCTTCTTGGCGGTATTTTTCTTCTTTGCTTTAGCCTTTTTTACAGCCATGCTAGTGTCCTTGCAATTATCAATTAGTGGAGGTAGAAAAGATGAAGCTAATGCTATTTTACACTTAAAAAGAAGGCTAAATACCTGACTTCATCGTGGTGCTATTTATATCGTATTGACCTGTACCCCGCAAGCCATTCTTCATGTTTTAGGAATATTTACACCTGGTTCAAGGCACTGGGAGACCGTCCGACATCTCGGACAGCCTCCCAGGGAGTTTGTATCTCACAAAAACTGGAGTAAATGGTTGATCGATGGCAGTCATAATCCGGTTGTGGCAGTATTCTGCGTAAAAAAATAGGGTATAATTCGCCGCTTGCTGTTTTAGGGGTATTAAATTAACACGTAAATTATAGGAAAGAAGAGGATCTTGATGCCGATATACGAATACCAATGTGATTCATGTGATTACAGAATGGAAAAACTGCAAAAGATCAATGATGATCCGCTTAAAGAGTGTCCGGAATGTAATCAGACGACCCTGAAAAAACTGATTTCTGCAGTTGCCTTCAGATTGAAAGGTTCCGGTTGGTATGAGACGGACTTCAAAACCGGATCAAAGAAGAATGTAAGTAACGATTCATCGGATAGCCCATCGAAATCAGATTCCGGCGATTCCAGCGATTCCAGCTCAAGTTCGGCAGATTCTGGATCTGCATCAAAATCTGAAGTTACTAAAGCATCTTCGGGTGAAGATTGAGAGTGTTTACCTCAGTGTTACATCAATCCCGCTTTATTAGAGACTTTAGTGCTACATATCTGGATCGAATGGCGATTTTTGTCTGTTCCTGGCACCCCGCCTGGAGTGGGATTGAAGAATCAGTGGCAATCGATCTTTTGATCGAAAATACCAGCACCAACGACAAATTGGATGCCGAATTAATGCAACACTGAGGTTTACTTGAACAGCAAGCCTGGGCTGAGAAGTTCAACGCCAGTTCTGGTCCGGATGCGGTCCACCGGATGCAAAGATTGCAGGAGTTGGTTCCTTCGTATGTGCTTGTTTTGTATGCCTAATTATTTAATAGAGTGGCGAATATTGATAAAATTCTATAGTTTCTGGACAGGAACGAACCAGATGCAGTTCTTCCGGCAAGTCACCGGACAAATTAAATTCGGATAGCAATATAATGAGTATGCGTAGTCATTACTGTGGTGAATTGAGAGATTCACATATTGGAGAGGAGGTCTCTCTCTGTGGTTGGGTCCAACGTCGCAGGGATCACGGCGGTGTGATCTTCCTGGACATGCGGGATAGAGAAGGTATTGTTCAGGTGGTTTTTGATCCGGATATAGAAGAGAGTTTTGCACTGGCAGATCATGTACGAAATGAATACGTCTTGCAGATTAAGGGGAAAGTGCGCGCTAGAGATGAAGCGATGATTAATCCCAAAATGGCAACGGGGCGCATCGAAATTCTCGGCACAACCCTTGAGATTCTTAATGCTTCTGAGACCCCGCCTTTCCAGTTGGATGCATACGCGAATGTAGGAGAAGATGTACGATTACGTTATCGATATATGGATCTGCGGCGACCTGAGATGCAAAGCAAACTGATACTCCGTTCCAGGGCGAATCACACAGTGAGGAATTATCTTGAAGGTCGTGGATTTATCGATATTGAAACGCCAATTCTGACCCGGGCAACTCCGGAGGGTGCGCGTGATTATCTGGTACCGAGTCGAACTCAGCCTGGACACTTTTTTGCACTACCCCAATCTCCACAACTGTTCAAACAGTTGCTGATGATCTCCGGATTCGAACGCTACTATCAGATTGCAAGATGTTTTCGGGATGAGGACTTGCGTGCTGATAGACAGCCCGAATTTACCCAGATTGATATTGAGACCTCTTTTGAGAGTGAACAGGAGATAATGGCGTTAACGGAAGGTATGCTTCGGGAGGTTTTCAAATCTGTACTTGAGGTCGAGTTACCGACATTTCCGGTCATGACTCATGCCGAAGCCATGCGCCGATTTGGCTCCGATAAACCTGATTTGCGTATTGATCTTGAACTTGTTGATGTTGACGATCTGCTTGCTGATGTCGAGTTTAAAGTATTCAGCGAACCGGCTAATGATGCTGAGAGTAGAGTAGTTGCACTTCGATTACCGGATGGTGAAAAGCTGAGTCGGAAAAATATAGACGACTATACAAAGTTCGTTGGTAACTATGGGGCGAGAGGACTGGCATACATTAAGGTGAATGATCGAGCAACGGGCATTGAAGGGCTGCAGTCACCAATTCTCAAATTCCTGCCTGATGACGTGATTGAGAAACTGATGGATCGCGTAGGCGCTGAAACCGGCGATGTTGTGTTTTTTGGCGCGGACAAAAATACAGTAGTTAACGAGTCAATGGGCGCGTTGCGCTGTAAATTGGGTGAAGATCTTGGATTAATCAGGGGTGAGTGGGCGCCCTGTTGGGTTGTTGATATCCCCATGTTTGAGAAGGCAACTGATGGTAGATGGACGCCGATTCACCATCCGTTTACCGCACCCAGCTGTACTGCTGACGAATTATTGAACAATCCGGGTGTTGCCCTCTCACAGGCTTATGATGTAGTTTTGAATGGCTGCGAACTGGGTGGAGGATCCATTCGTATTCACAAACTGGAGATGCAACACGCAGTATTCCAGGTGCTGGGGATCGACCAGGAAGCACAGGTGAAATTTGGATTCCTTTTGGATGCATTGAAATATGGTGCGCCCCCTCACGGTGGAATTGCGATAGGTTTTGATCGTCTGATCATGCTAATGACAGGTGCCAAGGCTATTCGTGAAGTAATAGCATTTCCAAAAACACAGACAGCAACCTGTTTGCTAACTGATGCGCCGGGGCAGGTTGATGCGTCCCAGTTAAGAGAACTAAGTATCAGACTTAAATTTGACAAGCCTAAAATCAGTGAGTCGTGACAACAGCAATGTAATCCCTGGCCTGTCAGGCTTGTGCGCGGCAAGTGAGTCTGGGTGAGCCCGTCTGGGCGACACCGTCAGTGCAAATACAGGCTCCTGGTTAATCAGAATTACCCGGGAGTCTGGCATTGCAAAACTTCAAAGTCGTTGGAGAGGTTAATGGCCGGTCATAGTAAATGGTCTAACATCAAACACAGAAAAGCAGGGCAGGACGCCAAACGGGGTAAAGTATTTACCAAGATCATCAAGGAACTAACCATTGCAGCTCGCGATGGCGGTGGCAATCTGGATGATAATTCGGGTCTGCGCACAGTGGTAGACAAAGCAAAAACCGCTGACATGCCAAAAGATACTATCGAAAGGGCAATTGCCCGTGGTGCCGGTGGACAGGATGGTGCAGATCTTATCGAACTGACTTATGAAGGCTATGGACCAGGTGGAGTAGCCATACTTGTACATACCATGACCGATAATCGCAACAGAACTGTTGCTGAGGTGAGACATGCTTTCAGCAAGGGTGGTGGTAATCTGGGTACAGACGGATCTGTTGCTTACCTTTTCAGCAAGAAAGGGCAATTGCATATTACAGCAGGTGTCGATGAGGATGTGATTATGGAGTTGGCACTTGAAGCGGGTGCTGAAGACATCGAGGCTAATGATGATGGTTCATTTGAGGTGATCACCGCGCCAACAGATCTCAATACCATCAAAGATCTGTTGATAGCCGGGGATATTGCACCTGAATCGGCTGAAGTAGCCATGATTCCCTCCAACTATATTTCGCTTGATATCGAATTGGGTGAGAAGGTTCTGAAATTGCTGGAACTTCTGGAAGATCTTGATGACGTACAAGATGTGTATACCAATGCTGACTTCCCGGAAGAATTGATGCCTGGTTGAGATGTAAACGGCTGCCGCTGTTAAGTTTGTCTAAAGACAAA
>JASJXV010000172.1 GCA_030123805.1 Gammaproteobacteria bacterium | reverse complement strand
CCATCCCTGGGCGCTCTGCGTCGGTGTGCCGCATCACGGCATCCCTGCCTCCGACGGTCCCAAGAGTAAATATCCGGCCCAACTCTTGACATCAAGCATGTTCCACTGATTGACGGGGCTTTTTGTAGCCCTAAATCGAAATGCCGTAGCCGGGGGGAGCGAGGTATCTCCTTTCTGGACCGTCGGAGGCATGGATGCCGACGCAGAGCGCCCATGGATGGTTTACAGCGTGTCCTGAAAGGAGATACCTCGCTCCCGCCGGTGGCACGATGGTGAGAGAAATCATGTCTCTAATCTATACATCGTGTCAAATTGCGTTTATCTACAATTTAAAGGGTAACGTCCCCTAAAAATTACCAATCGGATAGTAGCGACTGCAAGGAATCGATAAACGCCAGGGGTTGATCCAGGAACAGATGATGCTGGGCGTCGGCTATGGGAATCACTGTTAAATCTTCCCGTAGAGACTGCATATAGTCAGCGCTGCTTTTACTGAAAGATTCACTTTGTTCCCCGTAGATCAAAGCGATCTTGCAACCAAGATTTCGAAAATCCTCCTCGATACTGCCTTTGCCCTGGATACGACTGGACAGCTCTTCGTCGAACTTCCATACCCAGCCCTCGTCAATGTGCTCTACAGAATGGTGGGCAATGTAGTTGACTATGTAACCATTTTCGCACGGTTGGGGTGGTTGCAGCCGAAACCTGGACCTGGCAACCTCGGCACTCGGATAGACTTTCTGTTTACTCCACCTTTCCACTTCCTGTGGTTTTTCATCTTCAGCACTGCGGACACCACTGTCCACCAATACCAGTCCCTTGATCCGGTCCGGGAAGCGATTGGCCGCCCTGGTGGCCATAAAACCACCGAAACTATGGGCGATCACCATCATATCCGAACCCAATCCCACCTCATCGGCAACTGCCATAATCTCTTCTGCATAGACATCTGGTGAATAGCTATCGCGGTGGTCGCTATCGCCCATGCCACTTAAATCCAGTGCAGCAACCGAGTAGTCGTCCAGAAATGCAGGCGCAATAAAATCCCACCAATGCGCGTGAGCATTGTGACCGTGTACAAACAAAAGACCCGGCTTGCCCGAATCTCCCCAGACCTGATAGTTAATATCGCAAGCATGGACATCAACAAAGTGAGAAGCAGGTTTGACGTCCACGGCTTGCCAAAACCAATCGGGTGTTTCGGACATATTTCATACCCCCCTGTTGAAGTCTACAGATTGCCAAATTTTTTCAGATGATAATCGGTATTGCCGAACATGGTATCGATCATGGTCAGTCGTTTGAAGTAGTGGCCAACATTCAACTCATCGGTCATACCCATGCCACCATGCAGGTGGACGGCATTCTGACCGATGAAACGGCCTGCCTTGCCTACCTGGACTTTAAAGGCCGAAACTGCCTTCCTGGCCTCCACGCCTGCACCTTCATCCATTCGCATTGCAGCCATGTACATCAGTGACTTGGTTTGCTCATATTCCATGAACATATCGACCATACGATGCTGCAGCACCTGAAATTTGCCAATGGGTTGACCAAATTGTTCACGGGTTTTGCAATATTCCACGGTCGTTTTGTATAAAACCTCCATGCCACCAACGGCTTCTGAGCCGATGGCCAGAATAGCGTCGTCAACGACAGAATCCAGCAGCGCGAACCCCTTGTCTACATCCCCCAGAACATCCGCCTCGGCCACCCTGACGCCCGTCAGCGTAACTTCCGATGCGCGCAAACCGTCGACAGTGGGATAGTCTCTTTTTTCAACACCTTCGGCATTGGCGTTGAGCAAAAATAACGTAATTCCATGTTCATCTCTTTGATCACCGGAAGTACGTGCCGGTACTACCAGGACATCGGCACTGGGACCGTTAAGAACCACTCCCTTGAAGCCACTGATCACAAAATCTGCACCATCTCTGGTTGCAGATGTGGTTACGTCTGCCAGATTAAACCGTGCTTGCGGTTCAACAAAAGCCAGAGCTCCCTGCTTTGTACCTGTCATCATTTCAGCCAACACACCCTCTATATGTGCCTGGGTTCCACCCAGAGCAATCAGCCCCCCTGCCAAAATGATGGTAGGGACATAAGGTTCAACGACTATTCCCTTGCCAAATTCCTCCATCAATATCATTGTCTCAATGGGTGTGCCGCCTAAACCGCCGACTGCCTCACTGAAGGGCAGTGCCAACCAACCGAGTTCAGCAAACGTGGCCCAGTGAGCAAGGCTAAACCCCGGATCTGTACGGATTGTTTTCTGACGCTGTGCAAATTGATAGTCTTTTTGAATAAATCGCTGCACGCTATTCTGTAGCAGTGTCTGTTCCTCTGAAAACGAGAAATCCATAACCTGTCCTCTTGCAACTAAGATTGAAAATCTGTTACCACTCCGGTGATGTCACAGCCGAAAATATCGCTCAGGCAGGCTGATCCTGAAGAGATTATTCAGGGACCACGATCATATTGTTTGTCACTGCTATTATCAAGACAGAAGACCCCGGGGGCAGCTCACCCTCAATCACGCGATGCCGTCTTGTGATGGATACGACTTCCGTAGACTTGACGGAATAACTGTGTCAATAGGCGTGCCAGGCTTTTATACTCATAAAAAAACAACCCCGCCGTCAAATTTCAACAGCGGTCGGGAAGCATCGAACTCCCTGGAGCTTTTACCATGACAACCCCTGTTATCGCTCAGAAATTTCCTTACCCGATAGAAGTGACCGCGGGTGCATCATACATCTGGTGCGCATGTGGCAAGAGCGCCAGGCAACCCTTCTGTGATGGTTCCCACCAGGACACGGAATTCCGACCCATTAAGTATGTTGCAGAGAAATCCACGAAAGTGTTCTTCTGTGGCTGCAAGCACAGTGCAAACAAGCCCCTGTGTGACGGCAGCCATAAGGAACTGTAGAGAATTTAAAGCGCCGGATCTTTACCAACAGATAGTCAAACAGCGCAGCATTCATCCCGCGCTGTCAGTCGATGCTATACTGCCGCGAATTTTAGGCAGAGATCCGGAAAGATTATTTGAGTCCAGAATCGACACCCCGTATCATGCACCCCAATCGTAACGGGTTAAGGAAATGCCTGTTTGAAGTGTGGCCGAGGCAGCCTCTGCAAACGCATAACGGGCAATTGATCAGTCATCCAGATGAGTATTAAAGATCTGCTTAGCAGTCAGCCAAAATGGCAACACTCTGATCCCGAAATCAGAAGCATAGCCATAGGTGAAATTACCGATACAGATATTCTCAAACAGCTGATAATGGGAGATCCGGAAGAGCGGGTAAGATGTGCCGCCATCGCACAACTCCAGGACTATGACGAATTGGTGTCCCTGGCCAGGGAAATGGGCGCCCTGGGTGAAGCCGCACGTCTGCAGTACTGCCATCTGCTGTCGTGCAATCCGGATCTGACTCACAGCAAATCAGCTGTCGCCGGACTGGAGGATCCACTGCTCCTCAAGGAGATCTCTCTATCCTCCAATCTGCCCGAATTGATCAGTGTCGCTCTGGATAAGATAGAGGATGAAGATCAGTTGACTGATATTGCCTGTCGAGCGGGTACCACCCGTGTACGGCAAGCGGCTGCAGACCGTATAACCACAGTCAGTGCACTGGAAATTCTGCAGAAAAGGGCAAAACACAAAGACAAATTAGTCCTGAGCATAGCGAGGACAAAATTACGAGCGATACAAAAAAAGCACAATGATCGACAGCAGATAGTGGCAGACGCGGCTGAAGCCGCCACCGAGATGCAGCAACTGGCCAATTCCACACAGCATCCCACTTTCGAGCGTACGTTCAACTATCTGGCATCCAAATGGCAGGCGCTGGAAAACCAGTTCCAGGATCTGTTAAACGATGCCGACCAACAATCTCTCATCGCTATTCGCGATACATTTGAACAGGCAAAAAAAATCTGCTCTGATCAGATTGACGCCGTCTTGAGGGAAGCAAGGGAAAACCAACTTACCAGCATCGAAGCAGGCCAGATTGTTGAACGTTTAAACTCAGCGCTGACCGATTTGCACCAATCCTGTGAGACGTTGGAAGCCCTGGTGCAGCCGGTTAATGAAATACGCCAACGATGGCATCATTTATCACAATATAACCTGACGCCGGAGTTGAGTGAGGACTATTATCGCGCCCTCAACAAACTTGAGTTTTTGCTCGACGCCCAGAAGCGTTGGCGCCATCTAAGAGATCAGTTGCCTGATGCTGATGCGGTCGAATCAATTTCCGAACAGCTCAGGAAAGAGATTAACAATTTGCACTGGCCCGAGGACTTCCCCCCGCCGGAAGAATTGACGGCGACCCGAATATTGCTGGAAAAAAGCTCGCATAATCACAGCAGTCCGCGGCATGCGATACAACAGAGCAGACATGACGCGCAACAAAAACTCACTGAATGTGATGCGGCAATCAAGGAAGGGCATATCAAACAAGCAACCAAGCTGATGAGAGACGCACATCAGGCTATTGGGCAGTTGCCCCAGCCAGGTTCAATGTTCGAGCGATTACACAGGTTGTCCAAAGAACTGGATGATCTCAAGGATTGGCAGGGGTATGCAACAAGTCCGAAGCGGGAAGAACTGTGCGTAAAAATGGAAAAGGTGCTGCAGCTGCAACTGCATCCGAGAGATAAGGCAGATCGGATTAGAGAACTGCACAAACAATGGAAAGATCTGGGCGATTCCCATGGCGATCAGGAGCGGTGGCACAGATTCAAGCAAGCCTCGGATACGGCATATGCACCCTGCAAAGAGTATTTCCAACAACAGGCGTCAGAGCGGCAGCAGAAGTTTCAAGAGCGAACACAAATTTGCGATCAATTGGAGGATTTCAACAAAAACAACAATTGGGAACTCGCCAACTGGAAAGCAGTAGCAGAGATCATCACGACCGCTCGACGGCAATGGCGACACCTGGAGCCGATAGATCATGCCGATCTCAAAAGGCTTCAACTTCGATTCTATAAAATACTGGATGCCTTGCAGGCGCGACTTAAAGTTGAACAGGATCGTAATCGAGACCTGAAAACAGTCCTTGTCAGCCAGGTCGAGAAAGTCGTTGCTGAAGAAGAAGATCTTTCGAGCGCAATTGAACAGACGATCAGATTGCAAAAACAGTGGAAACAGGTGGGCGTAACCGATCGAAAGGCGGATCAAAAATTATGGAAAAAGTTTCGCCGGGCGTGCGATGCGGTATTCAACCGCAAAACTGCACAGAGAAACTCGGAGAGAGAACTGGAGCAGAAAAATTTACAAACCGCAGAAGACCTGTGTAAAACACTGGAAGGGCTGTCCGCAAGTTCTTCACCGGACAACCCATTAAGCCATTCTCAACTGGGGCGATTGAAAGCGGAATTCAATCAAGTCGACATTGCCTATCGCCTGCAGAAAAAAATCAACAGCCGTTTCAACAAAGCCTGTGCAGATTATACCCAAGCCATTGAAACCCAGGCTCACAGGCAACGGGGCATGGTTATTGAAGAACTGGCAAAAGTTGCCGGATACTGCGCGCAATTGGAATCTCACAATGGTGATGCGGATAGCTTTGCACAACTGATAACCGATCTGGAACAGCAGTGGTCTTCAAGCATCGAACTACCCGCTGAAACCAAACAACGGATAGACCATCGATGGTCTGCGGCAAAGGTATCAGCCACTACCACAAGCATTGAACGAGAGAAAATCAGAGCGGAGAATTGCGCAGCCGCTCGCCTGATATGCATCAAACTGGAACTGCTTGCCGGTATCGACTCGCCCGCACAGGATCAGGAAATGCGGATGGCTTTCCAGGTCAGCAGGTTAAAACGTGAATTCTCTGAACGCATAAAGGAAACGCGTTCGCATGCGGAACAATTACGCTCATTACAAATCGACTGGCATTGCCTGGGGCCGCTTCCAGCCGAAGCATCAGATGAGTTGCAGCAACGGTTTCAGGGTGCCACGACGAACCAGGGAGAGGCGCGTACAGACGGGGTCGCCTAGACGGGGTCGCCTGG
>JASJXV010000060.1 GCA_030123805.1 Gammaproteobacteria bacterium | reverse complement strand
ATTATAGCCACAAGGCACAACAAAATGAAGCATTAATTGCGGATCTTCTGAGATTGAGAAGGTAGTGTTTATTATCTTTTAGTAGAGCAGAATCGATTGCGATGGATTGCCGTTCTGCAATCATACTCTCAACAAAAACTGGCAAGTTAATTATGGTCAGTGTCGAAATAGGAGTGTTTTTCTCTACCCTAAAAATTCCAGGTTAGGTCTTTTTGTACCCCACGCTTGCATGAGTACCTTTTTGAACTTTGGTACAGTTGATGTTAGACGCTTCACAACGACTGATGGAATATTACTCATAATGCTTCCCTGATTCTGATTTTGAATTCTACCGCCTCCACAATCGGCAGGAGCACGCAGTGCGTAAGTCCCCGTAGCCGTAGGCCACGACAACATGTGATTGTTATGTTTCATTACTCAATACCAAGGCATTCAATTACTTGTGACACCTGTAAATCTGATCTCTTGCTTCTGATACTGTGCCATGCAACGTTTTGAAGACTTCTTTCTCCTTTGGGTAGATGTGATTGCTCAGGATCTGATCCAAGTCGTACTAAGTGATCTGGCGCTGGTGGAGTCATGAGATAGCAGAATGTTTTGCCCTGTGAGTATTCATAATCGAAGAGGAGCTCCTTTGCCTCAAGCTCAAGGCCTGTTTCCTCACGAATTTCCCTTGCTACAGCCACTTCTGGCGTTTCACCTTGCTCGATACCACCACCAGGAAGTGTCCAGAAATCCCTGCCATCCTGCACGTGCCGAACCATCAGGATCTGCTTGTCAACAATCACAGCGCCACAAGCTCTATCTCTCACACTGTTCCTCCGTAAAACTTGTTATGTTTCGGTCGCCATCATTCCACGGTAAGTTCAGCAAACACACCGAAGTGATCGCTGGGCCAGACATCGTCCAAAGACTTGTTGCAAACTACCCGGCAATCCTTGATGGCACCTGCACCCTGAATTCCCTGTGCTCCAACAAAGATATAGTCGATCCTCCGATCTGGGGATCCATACGTTCTAGAATAGTGATTCTCTTGAGCCCACGTTGCACCGGTGCCTTCATCTCCTGCCCGTTCCCAAGCATCACAGAAATAGGCACTGGTATCCTCAATAGAATGCAGTCCCATCAGATACCTAATCTCATCCGAATCGGGGTCAGTATTGAAATCACCCACCATGATGACAGGATAGCCTTCCTTAATCCGAACGCTGCGTACAAACGTGTTCAAAGTTGGCATCTGCTTCCGACGTTTCCAACCTTCATGCGGCATAAAGTGGAAGGTCGTAGCGTTGATAAAAGGTATTGTGCCAAAGGGTGAGTCAATGTGGCCGGCTATAACGGGTCCAGCGATCTCGCCCTCATTCACTCCAGGCAGATTGATTGAAGTAAAATTGCTGATCTTCCACCTGGAGGCGATTGACATTCCAAAGTGCCATTGGTGGAAATAGCCGAACTGGTCGAGTAGGCCACCTACCTGGTCATCAAGTACTTCTTGGAATCCAATCAGATCAGGTTCCAGTACTCTAATCCAATCCTTGATAAGTGGTTCTCTAGTCTCGTAGGGACCTTCCTTGAGCCATGTGTTTAGCGTTAGGACTTTGATTGTGTTCATATGATCCTGTGATTTTTCAGACATCGATGGGATTCAACTGAGAAACATAACGCCTTGGCTCACAGGCGGAGGTGCGATAGCACCGAAGTCCTGTGAAGCCAATTGTTATATGATTACTCAGTGAGACACGGACTGTTTGAGTACTTCTGTTACCCATTGATTAATGCTTTTGTTCTCGCCATTTGCACATGCAGCGATTTCGCTATGCAGCTTTGATGGTATCCGGAGATTGAATTTACCAGAAAATTCCTTGGTTGGGCTCATTTCCTTCTCCTTGCATACTTCCAGAAATACCTTTAAGGAATTCTTGAATTCTTTTTTTAAGCCCGACAGGCTGCTGCCATAGAAATCTGCACTTCCATTCAATCCAAGAATTTCTCCTCGAAACTGTTCAAGCTCCGGGTCGTATTCAATTTTTGCCTTGTATCCATCAACTTCAAGTATATTCATGGTTTCACCTCGTATGACTCTAGCCATTTTCGAATGCTAGCAACGGCCCCTTTGTCAGTACTTGGCGAGGGATGAGGTCTGTGGAAGACTCGGACTTCACCAAATAGAACTACTGCCACTCTTGATCCAGCTCTCTCAGAGATATCCGCGCCCAGGGACTTGAACAATGATTCTATATCCGACCAGGGAATATCGCCCCTCGTAGGCCGAGCGTAGAGCCGTTGCAGAGTTTTCTGATGCTTGCGCTTCATGACCATATAGTACCACAATGTGGTACTGCGTCAATCCTATCGTCATATAACGAGGCTGTAGAAAAACCAGGATTTCCAAAATCGATCGAAAATCCCGAAAATTTGACTGTTGAGAACGCGATTCTGACACCTTTCTTTTCATCTTGCTTCACTGGAATTGATTTGATGGCACCGGACGCACGATATGTTTTTCCTCTTGGAGTTTTCCTACAGCCTCAACACCTAGTTAACGGGCCGCCGTTTTGACGCGTAGCGGCAAATAAGGCGGTCCCAGGGAGCGAAGCGACCGAGTTCAACTTCTTGTTAGGTGCAACCTATGCAATCTCCAAGAGTTCGCCCAGTACAACGTCGATATATGCTTTGATTTGTTGGACCTCCTCTTTTGAAGTGCCAAGGTGGGTCGAAACAGATGAACGAGTGTAAACTGATCTCGCCAATGCCCCAACGCGTTCTTCAATTATTTGAACCGCACTCTCGGGAGTTTCGGTTACCGCTTTGCTCTTGCCTCTCGACTTGAGTATGTATCTCACCTTCTGCTTCATAGTCGGTGTCGTTTGATTCCTTTCCAACTTGAATCCATTCTGTGAGGTAACGTCCCTGTCCGGGGCAAGGTGATCCAATGCTTCTCGGAGGGATTCTCGAAGTTCCGCAGCAGCTCCTCTGAAGCTCTTGCGTGTTGCATCACGAAGATCTAGACAGGCCTGTTCATATGACATGCCAGCAGAAGGTACGAGAGAATGTAACGTCTCAGCAATCCGAGTCTCCTTGCCGTCGAGTCCCAACGCGTCACTGTCGTTCTTGGAAGAAGTGCTCGTGACGAGTGCAACCTCAACGCCATTTATCTCTTGAAGAATCATCTTGAGCGTCTGTTCGTAGCGCTTCTTCAATGAACCCTTTTGCGACAGAACAAGGAGATCCTGCATCAATGTATCGAGGCCGCCTAAGGCTTCATTATCAAGGCCACAGCCTACGAGACTAGGCCGAATACGATCAAAGTAAGAATTTACAACGCTTCGCGCACCATCAACGATCGACTTCGCCTGAACTTGCGTCGACCTGGACCTCGATAGCAGCGACTTCAACGAGTTCAGTTCCACTCTCAGTTCTGCGATTGGTGTGTCTTCAGCTGAAGTCAAGTCAAGACTCCGATAGTTAAGTTGCGTTCTTGCGCTTCGTTGCCGCCTTCTTCTTCTTTGCCTTCTTGGCGTGGACTTTCGGAGTACCTGAATCAGCTTTGCGGGGCATGTTGTGCACGACGAGATTGTGACCCACGGAATTCAATTTGTACTTTCCGTGGCCCGCTGTTTCGAGATAGCCGGCATTCTTTGTGTTGGGAAGAGTGAACTTCGTCTGTGTAGGAAGAGGAAAACCAGCCTGCACGAAGTACTTCTCTACGTCTGCTGTTGTGATTTCGTCCTTTCTTTCTTCTGCAGCGGCTTGATGTTTCAAGTAGTACGCAACAAGCGTTGCCATTTCAATTGCGGAGTTCGGCTGCTTCTGCTGTTCAAGAGTACGGATATCAATAACATGTTCGTCCTGCGGGGGTGGGATCACGGTATTCGACTCATGCAATTCAACATCCGTCTTGCCGTGCGAGCGCGAAGCTCCACTTGGTTGGGCAACTTCCGGCATCGACAGACCCAGGTGTTCCATCGCATATCGGAGGGCCCTCATTCGAGAATCAGCGTTCAATGGCTCTAGCGCGTCTGTGATAGTCTTGATGGCCTTTAGCTCTTGCTCAATTGGTGAATCTGCCATATATCCTCCGCTATCTGAAAGTCATCGTAGTGAGTATAAGCTCGTAATCAATTATTGCGTTAGCACGATCTAGCAGGGCACCTAACAGCCAATTCTATCCACCATAGCCACGTATCCCTTCTGCTCACTATTCCTGCATCTAAAAAGGATCATTTACTTAATTTCCCTGCAATTCAATACTTCAGAGAGCCTAGTCCATTAAATTGGCGAATTCAATATTCTACCCCCTCGTATTTCTTTTGCCATCTATATCCGCGCTGCAAAAACGGAACGGAGTAAAAACGGTCGATTATCAATAGGTTATGAGTCGAGTGCGAGTTGGTTCCGGAAATACGGGCACACGTGAGTATAATATCGGGTTATTTAGGGAGGGCCACAGATGGTGAGCAATTCCCAATGATAATCCATGAGAACTGCTCTATTTGAATTCAAAGTTCGGCTAAAATTCTCTGGAGATGTTCCTAAATACCCATTTCAGAAGCCAGCCCACCAACATACTCCAACAACTGCGCTTCGCTATTCTGCGGCATCATCGGTATGAGTCGATCCACGCCGATGCCGGCATACTGATCTCTGAGCTCAGGCGTTAAACGTGCTCCAGGGGTCACGCTGATCTCAAGATCCCATTCGCGACCGGCTTTATCACATAGCGCGCGTAACTCTTTAACCGTCTTTTCGGTTTGTTCAACATTCATAGCAAAACCATACCACCCCTGCGCATATTCGACCGTGCGACGCAATGCTGCCTTGCTTGACCCTCCTACCACAATTGGTGGCCCGCCAGCCTGCTTCGGGCGAGGAAAGGCTTGTACGCCTTCAAATTGGACAAACTTGCCTTTGAAAGACGGCTTGTCCTGATTCCACAAGGCGCGCATTACCTGGACATATTCATCCGTACGCGCGCCTCTCTCATGGAATTCCACACCCAATGCGGCAAATTCCTGATGCAGATATCCCGCACCGATGCCAAACAGTAATCGTCCATTACATATAACATCCAGACTGGCTATCTCCTTTGCCAGCACCAGCGGATTACGCTGGGCGATCAGCACAATTCCCGTGCCGAATTTTATCTTTTCAGTGACGGCAGCCAGATGCGCCAAAATCGTAGATGGATGCAACATTGCCATTTCCGGCGGTGCCGGTGACGGCGGTTCCTGGGGATCGGGTAATACCACATGCTCACCTGTCCAGACTGATTCATATCCTGCTGCTTCAGCAGCCTGGGTAATCCGTACTGCAATGGCTGGATCCGCACAGAGTCCGGAACCAATTCCGAATAGACCATATTTCATTTTGTAATTCTCCTCGTGGATAACTAATAACTGATCAGGGGTTCTGACACCAGCGCTCCAGTACATCTAACCAGACCTGGCTGTCATTCAAGCAGGGGATGAGTTCCAGTGACTCTCCCCCGGCTTCAATAAACGCTTTACTGCCTCTAATACCAATTTCTTCCAGTGTTTCCAGGCAATCTGTCACAAACGCAGGACATAAAACCAACAGATGCTTTACACCTTTTTCTGCCAGCTCTCTGATTGTTTGTTCCGTGTAGGGATCAAGCCATTTGGCACGTCCCAATCGGGATTGAAACGCTAACGTATATTGATCCTCTCTCAATCCCGTTTGCTCCACAAAGCATCTGGTTGATGCGTAAATCTGATGCCGATAACAGGTGGCATGTGCCGCAGACGGTTTGTTACAGCAATCTGTCTGCTGCAGACAATGGTTGCCTGTCGGATCTATTTTACGCAGATGTGACTCAGGTAAACCATGATAGCTGATTAGTATGTGATCAAATTCTTTCTGCAACCAGGGTTGCGCACTGGTCACGAGAGCGTCGATATAGTCGGCGCGGTTATAAAATGGCGGTTGAATTTTGAGTTCAATCTCCAAATTGTGCTTACGCATGACCCTGCGCGCCTCTTCTACAGAGGTCGTGACAGTGCTATCCGCATAATGCGGGTACATAGGGATCAATACCACTTCATGTATATCCTGTCTGGCTGCCAACTCAAGTAGCTGACTCTCAATACCCGGGTTACCATACCGCATGGCCATTACAACGGGCATCGCCAAGCGCGACTGCAGGGCTTGCTGTACCCGCCGAGACAGAACAACCAGTGGCGATCCCTCATCCCACCAGATACTCCTGTAAGCAAGTGCAGATGATGCGGGCCTGCTGGGAAGCACGAACAGGCTGACTAACAATCGACGCAACAACCAGGGCAGTTGGATGACATACCGGTCCATTAGAAATTCATTCAGATAACGCCTTACAGCCTTCTCATCGGGTGCATCCGGTGAACCAAGATTTACCAGTAATATTGCTCGCCCCTGCATTGCCCCTCTCTTATTCAGTTCCAGTGCTCTTTGCTTGAAAAAACGCTTTCACGCTTTTCCAGATGTCCTTGCCCAGCAGCACAATACTCAAGACGAAAGCCACCTCGGCTGAGATGATTAATCCTGTGGCAACTGCAACAGCATGGGCAGTTTGCAATCCAATGAATGGTACCGCAAAAGTTGCTCCCCATGCGAGGAATGACCATATGAACAACACATATCCAATAATCTTTTTCATGAACGCAACTGCATTCGATTGTTCCGGGAGTTCAGGGTTACCATTACTGTAAGCAGAAGCCGTTGCCTTCAGGATCTTTACAGGCAAATGTAATATTTCCGATTGTAGCCATCGTTAATTCCTGTTTTTATGTCTGTTCGAGTCATTCCGCAATATCTCAATCTCATACTCATGTTCATCTTTTATGGGAATGCCATTAATACCGGTTAGCGGAATCTCAGGTTTGATTTTGCGGTTTTCCAGCACTGCATCCATGTGTACATTGACAAGAGACCAGCCATTCTGCTGACAGAACTTTTGAGCCACCACATTGTCATTGGTGGTTATTAGCCAGAGCCGTTTCCAAGCCGTTTTGGAGGCTCGTTTCAACATTTCTGAGACCAGTGCACTGCCGATTCCACGACGTATATCCAGGGCATCCAGAGTGACAAGCTCACACTCATGCGGGGAAGCGGCATAGGTCAACAATCCCACCCGAGTGCCTGCCTCTGTCATGATGAGACCGGGAAGCTGATCAGCGTGATGAAGACGTCCTCTTGAGACCACTTGCATACTACCCCACCTTTGGACAAGTACTGCAGACACCCAGTCGCGATCAGCATCCACTATGTCTTCTATAGCGCATTCACTGGATTGAACCTTCGCAATCATTCGCTCACCTCAGCACAGCCCGAAAAATAGATTCAAGATTGCTCCGTCCATGACCATCACAGGCATTTCATCATGAGAGCAGAATCTGCTGGACACTGTTCTGCATACTGTTTTGTGGCACATATGCCATCCGGCTCTATTGTCCATAACTACTCGCACCACCATCCAGGTAAGCCTGCTCTTCCTTTGTGTTGCGGCGATGAAGGATCTTGTTGCGATGCGGGAAGCGGCCGAAACGTGTGACGACATCCTTGTGGTGTATCGCAAATTTAGTAAATCCATGCAAGAATTCGCGCCAGTCCTCCGGAGATTGATCCTCTACATTCTGAAATAACGCAACCGCTTTCTCCTGATCGGATATCTGTTCCGAATGATGCAAAGGATGGTATAAAAACAGGCGCTGCAGTCCAGGCAAATCCTGGTCAAAGCCCGATTGAACGGCTCGTTTGGCAATTGCCAATGCCAGCTCATCACCTGAGTAAGCTTTCGCGTCACCTCGATAGATATTGCGTGAAAATTGATCTAACAGAATCACCAGTGCAAGCGCACCTTCCGGTGATGCCTCCCAATCGGAGATAAGCCCGTTGTGAGCAGCTTCAAGAACCGGGCCAAATTGTGTGCGTATTTCATCGTCTGTGACCGAATTCGAAACATACCAGAACTTACTTCTGTTTCGGGCAGACTCTGGACTATCCAGAGAGTCGCTGAACCAAAATTCAATAATGTCTTCGAATTTGATGTTTGCCATTTGGTCCTGTGTCGTATTCAGTGTTTCATTTGCGTGTTTTCTTGCCACACTCTCTTCTAACCATTGATCAAACCCTTATAGGTCGATAGCGAATCATGGTCCGGGTCCCATCAGCCAGGCCATCCCGAAATTTGGAGCCATAGACTATCCACCCCAGGGGGTATTTGGATCCGAACAGGCCCAATATCTGTTGCTTTTCGCTATCATCCGTGACCTGGCTTGCCAGTGCGTCCAGTCTCGGCAGGGCTTTGTATTTACCTTCGGTGCCACGCCATTGTCCAAGATCGCCTACCCAGATACGCGCCTGATTCAAGCCTTTTTTTACCGCCCTTACACGCCAACTGGCTGTCATGGTAATGATGTAGAGATCAGTGCCCCGGGGTACAAACCAGATCTCTGACTGGCAACTGCTTTCACTGCCGTCGGAGCGGATGGCAGTCAGATAGATCAGATCTGAAGAATCTATGGCCTGTTTGAGTGAGGCACCCTCTGCGGCTATTAATTTCACGGGCAGCGCGCTGAGGGCCAAGGCGCCACCAAACGCTGTGACAAGATTGCGTCGCGTTAGCATAGAGTCTCCTTATTATTTGTGGTCGGATGCAGAAGGATATTTTCCACGGCATTCCGCAACAGCCGTTTCAATTCATTGGCGTGCGTTAACCAGATGAAGTGTCTTGCCTGCTCGATCTCATGGTATTCTCCCCGGGGAATCAATCCGGCTAGCTGTCTGGTTGGCCAGTTGGGTCGAATATCATCTGCTGCATTGATAAATATTGCGGGAACCATTAACGCCCGTATATTTGCTAATAAATCCGGGTTTTTTATATACTGCTGCCAGGATTTATTGCCCTGTTCATTGACTCCGGGATCTGCAACAAATTCTTTGCCGCCATAATCTTCCCCGAATTTTTCCAGTTTTTCATGATAGTCGGCACTCCAGTCGCAATCATTAACGATCCTGCCTCCGGCCAGGCCGATCAAGCCGAGGACCCGCTCCGGGTATTGGATGGTGTACGCCAATGCCACATCGGTTCCTGCTGAATGACCACCGATGATTATCTTGTCAAATCCATAGGCTGCTCTAATAAACTCAATATCGGCCACAGTGGTTGATAGATCGTAATTGCCATCGTAATCTGACCGCCCACAGCCACGCGGTTCGAATCTGACGACATGGCAGAGATCCTCCAGCATTTCTGCAACCGGTCCCAAATAGTCATCGCATCCCGGTCCACCGTTGCAAAAAATAAAAGGTGTACCCTCGCCACAAGCAGTGGTCCAGAGTCGACAACCTGAATTGTCGAGATACTTGTCCATGGTCACAATAATTTATCTGTCCTCGATTCAGGTACTAACTCATGCTACCCGAACTGAGTCTGGTTCACCAAATCCAACTGTCACTTACATAGATCTGCCAACTGCGGACCATAGGGGGGTGTCAGTAGACCTTTTTCGGTCAATATCCCGGTTACCAGATTCGCCGGAGTGACATCGAAAGCCGGGTTGAGAACATTAATATTCTCCGGCGCTGCTCTTACGCCCGCAAATCCTCTGACTTCATCCGGGTCTCTTTGTTCTATTTCAATTTCTTCTCCGGTCTGCATATCAAGATCAATGCTTGAGGATGGGCAGGCAATATACAGAGGTAGTTTGAAATGCCTGGCAAGAATGGCGAGCCCTAAGGTACCTATCTTGTTTGCCACATCGCCGTTTGCAGCAACACGATCAGTTCCAGTAATGATCAAATCAACCTTGCCCTGGGACATCACATAAGCTGCCATGTTGTCACATATGAGAGTGACATCAATGCCTGACTGGTCCAATTCCCATGCAGTGAGTCGAGACCCCTGTAACAGAGGTCTGGTCTCATCTACATAAACATGAAAAGAAATCCCTTTCTTCCTGGCCAGATAAAGAGGAGCCAGCGCTGTACCCAGTTCGGATACCGCTAAAGCACCGGCATTGCAGTGGGTCAGGATATTCATCCCCGGTTTGATCAGATGCAGCCCCTGCTCTGCTATCGCCTGACAGATCTGCCGGTCCTCCGCATGAATCAGCCGGGCCTCTTGCAGCAGTGAGGCGCGAACACTCGCCGGATTGCTGGCAGACTGGTGCAACCGGTTCCGCATCCTGTTCAGGGCCCAGGCCAGATTTACAGCCGTGGGCCGGGCCGTTTCAAGATATTCGGCACGGTTTGCAATTTCCTGGACTATTGCATCCCGATCCGCAAACGCGGCAGGATCGAGATCAACCAGCAAGCCGTAGGCAGCGGCAATACCGATCGCTGGAGCCCCGCGTACTTTTAATTGTCGAATTGATTCCCAGACTTGAGTCACACTTTTTTGGGGCTCGATTTTTATCTCATGCGGCAGGCGAGTCTGATCCAGTAGCAGCAAATTTCCCTCCCGCCACTCGATACTAAGGGGGACTGTAGATGAAGCCATCGTTGATTTTCTACCAGTAATCGAAACCACGGATTATACCTTGTTAGTCAGTTCCTGAGTGGCTTTACTTGAAACTGCCGCTCACCCTGATCACAATGCACAAAACCAATGGAGGGAATCCAATATGACAGATAATGATCTGGTATTAAGAGAAGACCGGGAGGGTGTTGCCATACTGACATTGAACCGGCCGGAAGCACTGAATGCACTGAGTCCCAATCTCTTTGTTGAACTTCGATCGATCATTGACCAAATAGCCACTGAAACCGATAGTGTGGGTTGTGTCATTTTAAGGGGTAAGGGTAAATCATTTTCTGCCGGTAATGATCTAAAAGCCATTCAGCGCGGTGAACGGGCACCTTCTGCCCACTTCCAGGCAGACACTCTGGCAGCAATAGAAAACATGCCGCAATCAGTCATTGCTGCTGTTCAGGGGCACTGCTACACCGGATCCCTGGAGTTGGTACTGGCCTGTGATCTGCTGGTAGCTGCTGAATCAGCAAAATTCGCTGACACACATGGTAAATGGTCGATGACGCCCACCTGGGGCATGAGTCAACGTCTCCCCAGACGCATAGGAGTACTCAAAGCCAAAGAGATGATGCTCACCGGACGGGTTGTATCCGGTACAGAGAGTGTCTCCCTGGGACTTGCAAATTATTGTGTGCCTGATGATCAACTGGATGCAAGAACCTGGCAACTTGCCCAGCAGATTATCCAGAATTCATGGCATACCTTGCGCGCAGACAAATCACTGATCCTGGGAGGCCAGCAGCATCATCTGAATGCAGGGCTTCAATACGAACGTGAGAATAGTCCCGGTGCTGGACCCGATATGGCTGAACGGGTGGCGGGATTCGGCAAGAAAGGTTCCTAATTCCCCTTGAAGTCCGGGGTTCTACGCTCTGCCATGGCCGCTATGCCCTCCTTGAAATCTTCGGTGCCGCGCAACCAGGTTTGTTCAGCCAATTCATGATCCGTGGCAATAGCTATGCGGTCAGCCAGTCCAACACGCATGGTAGCCCGGACTGATTCAACCGCCAGTGGCGCCGAGGTTGCGATCTCGGTGGCCATTTCAATGGCCGCCGATCGAACCTGCTCCAGCGGCACCAGCAGATCAGCCAAACCCATCCTGAATGCCTCTGCACCTTTGACTCTGCGTCCAGTATAGAACATCAGGTTGGCTGCATTCTCGCCGATCAATTCCGGTAATGTTACCGTCAGACCAAATCCGGGATGAAATCCCAGCCGCGAGAAGTTGGCACTGAACCTGGCCTCTTCACAGGCCACGCGAAAATCCGGAACCAGCGCTAATCCCAGCCCTCCTCCGACAGCGGCTCCCTGAATTGCTCCTACTATAGGCTTCCTGGTACGGAATAACCGTACCGCCTGGCGATAAAGATCACCGGCATTTGTATTGCTCTGTCCCTGCCTGGACGGTGCGCTGAAATCAGCACCGGCACAGAAGTTCTTACCCGCGGCGGCTAGCACAATAGCCCGGCAATTGGTATCTGCATCCAGTGCTTCGAAGGCATCTGCGATGGCGTTGATCAGCACCGCATCGAAAAAGTTATTCGGTGGTCGCTGTATTTCAGCGACAGCGACATAGTTTTCCAAACTGACTTTCAGATCGGTAAATTCGCCATAAGCTGCCATTCTATATCTCCAAAACTATTTAATATCAATATATTACATAGGATATTTAATCCATATACTAAGCGTGAAGCTCGGCAATCATTGCCCGTTGGGTGTCTTTATCAACAAACGGAAATGAACCGGATGTACGATCGATGATATCGCCAAAACGCCTCTTCATCTCTGCAACCAATGCATGGGGTTCTGCCACGATGCCGAAAGTATTAACCATCTCATCGGTGATCAAATTGCCCATCTCCGCCCATCTACCCTGTTTGGACATGGCATTGAGTTCCGGTTGCAAATCCCCCCAGCCGTGAATATCCAATACGCCCTTGTAAGCTGGAGTTGACGCATAGAACGAGATTCTGTTCTTCGCGTCGTTACGGGATTTTTCCATGGCTTCTTCATCCGGACCTGAGATGATGAAGGCACTGTAAATGATCTCAATATCATCACGACTTCGACCCGCCTTTGCCAGTCCTCGCTGCAGCGCTGGCAGGGTTACTTCGCGGATATATTTCATATTACTAAATGGATGCACAATCAGGCCGTCGGCGACTTCACCTGCCACCTCTGTCATTTTGGGACCCACTGCTGCAAGCGTTACTTTTGGTCTGCCATATTCAATGTCCGTTGGCGTGAAAGCCGGGGTCATCAGGGTGTGGGTATAGTACTTGCCCGCAAACTCCAGCGGTTTGGCTGCATACCAGTTGTCCCAGATGGCATGCAAAGCCAGAATCAGTTCTCGCATCTGTGCTGCAGGTGCACCCCAGGGCATGCTGAACCGCTTGGTGATATGTGCCCGGATTTGGGAACCAAGCCCTAACGTAAAACGGCCTTTGGAATACGCATTCAGATCATGCCCCAGGTTCGCAAGTATCATGGGCGTTCTGGCGAATGCCACGGCAATTCCCGTATGCAGTTCAATCTTGGCGCTATGTTCAGCGGCCAACAACAGTGGGAAAAAAGGGTCGTGACTCATTTCCGCTGATCCTGCCGAGTCAAACCCCATCTCTTCCAGGGTTTTGACACTTTCTGGAACCTTGTGCATATCAGGATGCAGATGTCCGCTTACTTTCATGATTTACTCCCATTGTTTGTTAGTTTCACACTCATATCGTTCTAATATATAGAACCGCCGATCAGGGAGCAAAACAATCCTGAAGATTTACATCTGACAGCCAATTAACCACAGCCTCTTTATCATCGCCTGATAGCCGATTATTAATCCTGTCGATAATCATCTGACGCGAGCGTTCCGGATACTCTCTGGTCAGATAGCTCACTTCTTCGCCGTAGATCACCGCCTTGAAAGCTTTGGCGTTATGGCTCAGGGCATCGGCGTTACACAGGGCAAATGGTTTGTAGGTTGTCACGGCCTCTTTAAGTACAAAGCGGGAAAAACCGGTACCTTCGGGGAATGCTGCCAGTTCGCCAGCACCATCCCATTGCTCGGCGCGATTTTCACACCAGTCAATGACCCGGGGGAATTTCGCCACCAACTTTTTGGGATCCGGATCATTCCAGGTATGCGCCCAAAGACCACCCAGCATAATACAGTCCACCGCACAGGGCCGCTCACCCAGCAAATAACGGGATTCGCCCAACTGCTCTTCCATGCTGACTAATATGCGTTCATATTCCTCTTCTGCTGCCTTTTGCTGGATAACAGAATCAGTCCCGGTAGCGCGACAGGCACGGCCTCCCCAATCAGTAATCTGTTCCTGCATGGCCTGCCTGGTTGCTTCGTCTATATCCGGGTTGTTGCCACGCACCATCTGCTCCGAAGCAAAACGTGCACTCTCTGGATAGTGCCAGCGATAGTGGACCATGGTTCGTGCAATCCATTCATCGAAGAACTCCTCCACCATGTTCACCAGTACTCCCTGTTTGCCCAGCGGAAACATTCTGCGACCCGGATATCGCTCATCTAACATACTCAGAATGGGTGTGGTATCACCAATCATCCAGTTCTCGGGGGTCTGCAGGACAGGCACCTGATGTGTTCCCGAACGGGATTCCACCATCTCTCTGACGTCAGGAGACTTACCCCTGAATTCATACGGTGCGCCGTAAAACTTCATTGCGGCAACCAGCTTCATGCTGAAGTAGCTTTGACTGCCGCCGTAAACAATGTATTTGCTCGCCATTATTCCTGATCTCCCGAAGCGGATTTATAGTGGACTTTCGGTAATGCTCTCAGTCCTGATCACTGGCAGGTTACAGGTCCGGGCGGCCGAGCCGCCGCAATCAGGGCATGGGATCTGGTTCAGCGCGAGGACCGGGCTTAAGGCCGAGGCAACCTTAACTCCGCACCCGTTCAGGGTAATTCGGCCATAAAATCCTGGTGCTGCAGCAACACATGTTCATAGGCTTCGATCAGCGCATTCCAACTCGCCTTGATGATGTCCACATTAACACCTACAGTACCAAAAGATTCCCCTTGAAACTTGTGCTCAATGTTCACTCTTACTTTGGCAGCAGTTTCCTGGGTGCTATTGATGACTTTCACGCTGTAATCTGTCAAATGCAAATCCTTGAGTTCAGGGAATTTCGGCAGCAGTGCTTTCAGGAGCGCCTTGTTAAGCGCATCAATCGGACCATTACCTTCTGCAGCACAGAGCAGAATGTCATTATCAACATTTACTTTGACAGACGCTTCAATAAGCCCGTCACTGTCGGAATGCTCTTCGTTGCTTGGACTGTAGATCCGGTAATAGAGTGGTTCAAAACGCGTGCGATACTCACCCAGATGCTTACGTACTATAAGATCGAAGCTGCCATCTGCCTTTTCAAAGGCATAACCGGCATGTTCTTTATCCTGAATTTCTTCCAGAATTGATCTTACCTTATCGCTACTTTCCAGCGCGGGATAACGATTGGCCAGCTTCGCCCTGAGATTGGAACTACCCGCTAATTCGCTGATGAGTATTTTCCTGGCATTGCCAACGACTGACGGATCAACGTGTTCATACGTTGCAGGATTTCGCTGCACGGCACTAACGTGAACCCCCCCTTTGTGCGCAAATGCAGACGTCCCTACAAAGGGTTGCCCCATTGGCCCTTCCTGGCCTATGTACTCCCACACCTTGCGACTCAAATTGGTAAGCTGCGTCAATTTGCCTTCAGGTATGCATTGATGATCCAGCTTAAGTTCCACATTGGCCAGAATTGCTGTCAAGTCCACGTTGCCGCAACGTTCGCCAATACCATTGATTGTCCCATGAACCTGCACCACGCCTTCCTCGATCGCACGTAGCGTATTCGCTACTGCAAGCCCGCCGTCATTATGTACATGTATGCCTAACTGGATATCCGGGATCTCTTTTCTCACCTGCCTGATTGCTTCTGCCACTTGATGCGGCATAATACCACCGTTAGTATCGCACAGGATTACTCTTGCCGCTCCGGCTTCAACTGCAGCAACTAACGTTTCTATAGCATAAGCCGGATTGCTGACATAGCCATCAAAAAAATGTTCTGCATCATAGAACACGGGTTTTTCAGTCTGTTCTACCAGATATGAGATCGAACCGGAGATCATCTCTATATTCCGCTGCGGCGTAATTCTCAGCGCCTGCTCAACATGCAGATCCCAGGTTTTGCCAAAAATACAGGTAATATCGGTACGCGCGGCAATCAGCTTCTGCAGGAAATTGTCTGCCGGGGGATCGACGTCTGCTCGATGAGTTGAACCGAAGGCAGAAATTTTGATCGTTGCCAGATTCAACTCCTTAACCCGTTCGAAATATTCATCGTCCTTCGGATTGGAACCCGGCCATCCACCTTCAGCATAATCTATACCCATATCATCCAGGGCAACGGTGATATCGAGCTTATCGGCCAGGCTGAGATTGACGCCTTCTCCCTGATTGCCATCTCTCAGGGTGGTGTCATATATTTCTATCTTTCTTCGCTTCATTTCGATGTTTTAATCTTGCTTTGTGCGAGGATTAATCAAGCATAGCCCAGTTTCTTCGCAACCGCATCAATCGAATCACGTTGCGCCAGTAATGTATCCAAAGGATCAGTGGTCCCGGCCAGAAATGCTTCACGCGCACTTGCCTTCATGGTGACATTAAAAACCTCATTGGCACAGATTACCTGGAGATTTTCGAGATCGACGATAATGGATGTGTCCGGATCATCTGCCACAGCCGCCGCCATTTTTTGCCTATCCTCTGCCGGCATGCTAACGCACGGTATCCCCAGCGTGGTGCAATTGCCATGGAATATTTCAGCAAAGGAGCCAGCGATTATGGCGCGGAACCCGAACTTCTGAATCGCTTGAGGTGCATGTTCCCTACTGGAGCCACAACCGAAGTTTGCATCTGAAATGAGGATTTCTGCTCCCTGGTACTCGGGTTTGTCCAGTACATGGTGCTTCGATGAACCATCCTCATTAAATCTTACATCGTAGAACAGAGAATCCCCTAACTCGTCAAAGGTTACGCATTTTAGAAACCTGGCCGGTATTATCCGATCCGTGTCTATGTCGTTACCTTCAATGTAGACGCCGCTGCCACTAATTTTATAGATACTGTATTGACTCATAATAAACGGTCCTTAACTTATATCGAAAACCTCACGGGCGTCGGCAACGCTGCCACTGACAGCAGCGGCCGCGACCATGACAGGACTCATCAATATGGTTCTACCCGTCGGAGAGCCCTGGCGTCCGATGAAATTTCTGTTTGAGCTGGACGCACAGACTTCATCTCCGTTCAATTTATCCGGATTCATCGCCAGGCACATGGAGCAGCCCGGCAATCGCCATTCAAACCCGGCCGCTTCAAAAATCAGGTTGATTCCGAGTTCTCTTGCGGCCTTATCCACTTGTTCAGAACCTGGTACTGCAATTGCTCTGACTGATGCAGCAACCTTTTTCCCCTCGATCAGCTCAGCGACTTGCTGAAAGTCACTTAATCTGCCGTTGGTGCAACTGCCTATGAATGCAACATCGATGGGAGTACCCTTAATGGGCGCGTTGGCTTCAAGTTGCATATAATCCAGAGCATCCGTCACAAGCGCTCTATCCAACCCCTCGACTTCTTCCGGATTGGGAATATTTTCATCAATAAACAGTGCCTGGGCCGGTGTAACACCCCAGGTAACAGTTGGTCTGATATCTTCTCCGTGGAACACAACCTCGTCGTCATACGCCGCATCCGCATCACTGGCAAAAGATTGCCATTGTTCCAGAGCAGCATCCCACGCATCGCCTGTCGGGACCCGGGGTCTGCCACTTAGATAGTCAAACGTAGTCTGGTCCGGGTTGATGTAACCGCAGCGCGCACCGCCTTCGATACTCATGTTACAAATCGTCATGCGTTCTTCCATGGACATGTTTTCAATTACGGAACCCGCATACTCGTAAGCAAAACCCACGCCCCCGTCCACTCCCAGCGTCCGGATAATGTGTAAGATGACATCCTTCGCAGTAACCCCTGCCTGAAGTTGTCCCTCAACACTTATCTTTCTAACTTGCACTGGATCCATTGCCAGTGTCTGGCTGGCCAGCACATCACGAACCTGACTGGTACCAATCCCGAGGGCGATACAGCCGAAGGCACCATGGGTCGCCGTATGGCTATCGCCGCAACAGATTGTCATACCCGGTTGGGTCAGACCCTGCTCCGGACCGACCACATGTACGATACCCTGAGTACCGCTACCGGGTTTAAAGAACTCAATGCCGTGTGCAGCCGTGCTATCGGTAAGTACCTGCAACATCTTCTCGGCCATAGCATCCTGCAGGGGACGCGAGGCATCATCTGTCGGAATAATATGATCCACTGTGGCGAAGGTTCTGGATGGATAAGCGACTTTCAGTCCCTTATCCTGCAGCATACCGAAAGCCTGGGGACTGGTCACTTCATGAATCAGATGCAGCGCAATAAATATCTGGCTTTGCCCACTCGCAAGGGGGCCTACAAGATGGGCATCCCATACTTTTTGAAACAGATTCCTGGCCACAATGGCTCCTTCATTATCAAGCTAAAATCACAGGGCGCATGATCTTAGCATGAAAAGGAACAGGAATTGATGCCAATTTGGAATGGTCGGAATTCCAGTTGTTGCAGAGCAAATCTATTCGATACTTATCGGGAATTACTAGCCGAAACTGACGTTCTCATACTCCAGCTGTGCAGCGAAATCAGTAACAGTAAACGGCACCGGGCTACTGCTGTCTTGTGCAGATAAAGCGAAAAGTTCACTGCCACCTGCCAGATCCAGGTCGCCAGCGAAACCGCTTGTCAGACCATGGCTAAATCCCGCACCGGTTTCAGCAATCGCTAATTCTGCGTCTCCCAACCTCAGCAGATTCTCCAGATTAACCTCGTTATCCAGAACCAGGATATCCTGTATATTTACATCCGGGTTGGCGGGACCACTGTCTGGCGCGACCAGGTTCTCAAGATCGTTCATAACCAGCGAATCGCTGAACAGCGAATCTGACTCTTCTGATAACGCAATGGCTTCATTTGCTACTATCACCTCGCCGGAGTTATACGAGATAACCTGTCCATCCAGGTAATTCACTTCAAGGGTTAACCCATCACTCAGCAATATGGATGCCTCACCGTCTGTATAGATATGGTAGGTTGTCAAACCACTGCCATCGATATCGATCTGCATATGACCGTTGGCGTTAAAGTCACCGTACAGTCGCACCAGGTCGAATTCATCCCCCACAATCACAATGCTGTTTTCAATCCCGGTTAAGGCATTGTCACCGTCAACTATATTCTTGATAGCATCTGTATCCAGCTCGATAACTTGCGCTTGCCCGTCAGTTAACCGCAATATTTCCACCCGATCCACGCGGGTTCCGGTCA
>JASJXV010000059.1 GCA_030123805.1 Gammaproteobacteria bacterium | reverse complement strand
CTTGTTGAATTGACCTATTTTGATCTAAATCAATGCTAAATATTGACCTATACTGACTAAATTCATGTATTCCAAATGTGGTAAAACAACCATCTCCACAAGTTTGTACGTGGCGCTAAATTTAACGCAGTGACTTGAGCTCTAAAAAGGGGGACACCATGGCGGCTGTACTGAAATCAGATCCGATTTATTCCAGTTGGCAAGACATCTATCGTAACAAGTGGCAATGGGATGAAGTCTACTGGGGTTCCCACTGCGTTGATTGTTACCCGGGAAGCTGTCCCATGCGTGTCTATGTCAAGGATGGCATCGTGTGGCGTGAAGAACAGGCTGGCAGCTTTGATACCATTGAAGAGGGAGTTCCTGATTTTAATCCCATGGGCTGTCAGAAAGGTGCTTCATGGAGTCTTTCCCTGTATGGACCTGATCGTCTGCTCTACCCCCTCAAGCGTGTTGGCGAAAGGGGCGAAGGGAAGTGGAACAGGGTCAGTTGGGACGATGCCCTGACCGATATTGCAGATTCCCTGCTCGATGCCATTGAGGAGTATGGACCCCATACCATTGTCCACGAGGGTACACCTGAGTATGCAACGGTGCATCCGACCCTCAAATTTTTCGGTACTATCGGTGGCACAGGATTGGATCTGAATGGCTCAATCAATGACTTCTCCATCGGACTCTATGAAACGTTTGGAAAATTCAGTCCGGTATCTTCAGCCGATGACTGGTTTCATTCGGAGCTGATATTGATCTGGCACATGAATCCCGTATATACCCGTATTCCGTTTTACCATTTTATAGCCGAGGCCCGGTACAATGGTGCGGAAGTCGTCAATATTTCACCGGATATTAATCCGTCCCACACCCATGCGGATTACCAGGTAGCCATCAATGGGGCCAGCGACTCCGCGTTCGGTCTTGCCATGGTTCAGGTAATTCTGGAAGAAGGACTTGCGGATTGGGAGTTCATGCGTGAGCAGACCGATATGGGGTATCTGGTACGCACGGATAACAACAGGTATCTACGCGAAACCGATGTCACAGGAACCGGTAGAGAAGACCAGATGTATCAGTGGGATCCGGCGAATGGTCTGATGCTCGCCAATCGTGGCGACTGCAGACTGAATGGCCTGGAAATTGCCCTTGACGGCAGTTTCGAAGTGACCCTGGCAGACAAACACACAGTTGAAGTTCGACCTGTTTGTGCAGCCTTGAAGGAGCATCTGGATAGCAACTTCACACCCGAGAAGCAACAACCTATCACCGGTGTTCATCCCGACACCGTCCGCATGCTGGCGCGCAAAGTGGCTGCAAAACGTACCAACATTATGCTGGGTTACAACGCCTGCAAGTTCTACCATGGCGATCTGATTGAACGATCAATGTGTCTGGTATTGGCTGTCAGCGGCAACTGGGGCAAGCAGGGCACGGGGATCCGATGTTGGGCTTCAGGCATGCACGAGGGACAATTCATCGCCCAGGAGAAACCGGCACCCGGGGCACAAGCCGCTGAAATGGTTATCGCTGCACGAGAAGCATCATTCGACGCGTTCAAGGCACATGATCCTACCGCAACGACGGAGATCGCCATCCGGGATATTACCAGACTTGTAACAAAACCGGTGGCAGATATACCTGCTTTTTGGTGGTATGAGCATTGCGGCTACGACAAGCGATGGAATACTCCGGGCTGGGGAGATGATTCGCTGCCAAGAAGCTTTGACGAGTACATGCATGAAGCATTGGAGAAAGGCTGGTGGAATAAACCGCCAACGGATCCGCCACAGGTTCTTATTGAGTGCGGTGGCAACATGTTGCGCAGGACCAGAGGCGGCAAGACAGCGTTGCTGGATACATTGTGGCCAAAACTTAAAAAAATCGTCACCATTGATTTCAGAATGAGTCAGACGGCACTGTATGCTGATTACGTGTTACCCGCAGCGCAGCACTATGAAAAAATAGGTTTTAGTATTCCCACGCCGCATGTGATGAACCTTAATCTGTCCGACAAGTCAGTAGAGCCTGCTGGCGAAGCAAAAATTGAGTGGGATATTTATCTGGCCTTGATACAAAAATTTGTGGAGCGAGGACAGGCGAGAGGTATTACGAAATATAGTCTTTACGATGGTGATGAAAGAGTTCTTGGTGAACTGGTCGATAGATTTACCCTGGGTGGCTTTTATCTTGATGAAGAAGGGGACTTCGATGAGGATAAACTGAACGACGAAGGCATTCGGGATTCAGTATTGTGCGGCACTCTGCCTTTTGGTACCAACCTTGAGAGTGTGCGTGAGAGTGGACCGGTGCGATTTATTGATTTTGGCGTGACAGAGATGGGCTCATCCCAGGCGTCGCCCATAGAACCGGATAAAACCCATGTGCCTTTCCGTAATCATACCGAATTGGGTCATCCATTCCCGACCTATGCCAGAAGGGCGCAATTCTATATAGATCATGAATGGTTTCTTGAGGCAAATGAACATATGCCAACACATAAACCAAATCCCAGGGCCGGTGGTGACTATCCGCTGGGTATTTCCTCCGGCCACAATCGTTGGTCGATCCATGCCATGAATCAGGCTAACGAGGTGATATTGGGGACGCACAGAGGCGAGCCCAACATCATGATAAATCCGGATGATGCGAGGGATCGTGGCGTTGAAGATGATGATCTGGTGCGGGTGTTCAACGACGTGGGTGAATTCAAAGTCAGGGTCAAGATAGCGGCCAACGTAAAACCGGGGCAGGTGATTTCCTATAACGGCTGGGCAGGTTTTCAATACACTGATTGGAGTGGGGCAAATGAAGCCGAGCCGGGCATGGTTAAATGGATCGGATTTGCGGGAGGCTACGGACATCTGAATTTTCTACCAACAGAGTGGCAACCGGTACCGGTTGCCCGTTGGACCAGATGTGAGTTTGAAAAGGTAGTCTGAGGTCAGGCATTGTTCTGAATTCGGTTCTACTTGCATGGCTCTTGATCTATATCAATTACAAACCATGCAGTAAAAAAAAGAATCACAGTGCATAGTTTTATTAACCCTGAATTCGTTAATAACAGAAATTATTCTGGGGGTACCATGGCAGCAGTTATGAAATCCGAGCCGGTTTATACAAGCTGGAAAGATATCTATCGTGACAAATGGCAATGGGATGAAGTTTACTGGGGTTCTCATTGTGTCGATTGCTATCCCGGCTGTTGCCCGATGCGAGTGTATGTCAGAGACGGCATCGTTTGGCGCGAGGAGCAGTCCGGGAGTTTTGATACCATCGAAGAGGGTGTGCCGGATTTTAATCCAATGGGATGTCAGAAAGGCGCATGCTGGAGCCAATCCCTGTACGGTCCGGATCGGTTGCTCTATCCGCTGAAGCGTGTTGGCGAGAGAGGTGAGGGCAAGTGGAACCGGGTTACCTGGGATGAAGCGCTCACCGATATTGCCGGTTCCATGCTTGATGCCATTCAGGAATATGGACCACATACTATTATTCGAGAAGGTACACCAGAATATTCAACCGTAATGTCGACAGTTAAATTCATGGCCACTATTGGTGCCCAGGGAATCGACATGAACGGGTCGATCAATGACTTTTCAATCGGACTCTATGAGACCTTTGGTAAATTCAGCCCGGTTTCATCTGCAGATGACTGGTTTCACTCAGAATTGATACTGATCTGGCACATGAACCCGGTTTTTACGCGGATCCCGTTCTATCACTTTATTGCAGAAGCCCGATACAACGGTGCGGAAGTCGTCAATATTTCACCCGATATCAATCCATCGCATACGCATGCCGATTATCAAGTAGCCATCAATGGCGCCACGGATGCGGCCTTTGGATTGGCAATAGTGCAGGTGATTCTGGAAGAGAAAATAGCCGACTGGGACTTCATGCGTGAACAGACCGATCTGGGTTACCTGGTTCGATCCGATAACGGCAAGTATCTTCGGGAGACTGATGTTACGGGTGAAGGCCGAGAGGATCAAATGTACCAGTGGGATCCTGACAGTGGTCTGAAAAAAGCCGACCGTGGCGATTGCCGCTTGCATGGATTGCAGATTGCACTGCAAGGGACATTCGAGGCAACCCTGGCTGACGGTAGCAAGGTGGAGGTCAGACCAGCGTTGGAATTACTCCGTGATCACATCAACGCCAATTATACACCCGAGTTGCAACAGGCCATTACAGGGGTGCATCCGGACACCATTCGTATGCTGGCACGCAAGGTGGCTGCAAAGCGGACCAATATCATGCTGGGTTATAACGCCTGCAAATTCTATCACGGTGATCTGATCGAACGGGCCATGTGTCTGGTTCTTGCCGTGAGTGGCAATTGGGGCAAACAGGGTACTGGCATCCGCAGCTGGGCTTCGGGTATGCATGAAGGCGAGGAAATCGTAATGGCAAAACAGGCGCCGGGCGCCCAGGCAGCCGAAGCCATTATTGCAGCCAGAGAGGCCCAGTTTGAAGCCTATAAAGCCAAGGATCCCACCGCTACCACCGAAATTGCCATCCGGGATATAACGCGGCTCGATAATCCCCCCGTGGCAAGTATCCCGGCTTTTTTTTGGCGTGATCACTGTGGCTATGGTGAAAGATGGAATACGCCCGGGTGGGGGGACGATTCGCTGCCCAGAAGTTTTGATGACTACATGAATGAGGCCATGAGTAAGGGCTGGTGGAAAGAACCACCGAAGGATCCGCCCCAGGTGCTGATAGAGTGTGGCGGCAATATGCTACGCCGAACCCGCGGAGGGAAAACAGCACTGCTGAATACACTGTGGCCAAAACTCAAAAAAATTGTCACCATCGATTTTCGCATCAGCCAGACAGCTCTCTATGCCGACTATGTGCTACCGGCAGCCCAGCATTATGAGAAGATTGGATTCAGTATTCCAACTCCCCACGTATTGAATCTAAATCTGTCGGATCAGGCCACCCAGCCTGCGGGGGAAGCCAGGGACGAGTGGGACATCTATCTTGCCCTGCTGAAGAAGATGCAGGAATTGGGCAAGGAACGTGGTCTCACCACGTATGAATCCTACGAGGGTGACACCTATAATCTGGAAGAGATGGTAAATAAATACACTCTTAACGGTTATTTCCAGGATGAAGAAGGTAACTTTGATAATGAAAAGCTGAAGGATGAAGGTATCAGAGATTCCGTACTGTGCGGGGTATTACCCTTCGGCACCACTCTGGAGACACTGCGGGAAGAGGGCCATGTCCGGTTTATCGATATGGGGGTAAGCCCCATGGGATCAGCCCAGGCATCACCCATTGAGAAGGACAAGACCTTCGTCCCCTTCCGGAATCATACGGAGCAAGGCCATCCTTTCCCTACCTATGCCCGGCGTGCCCAGTTCTATATTGATCACGAATGGTTTCTGGAAGCCAACGAGCAGTTACCCACCTACAAGCCAAATCCGCGGGCAGGGGGTAATTACCCGTTGGGAATGACATCGGGTCATAATCGTTGGTCGATTCATGCTATGAACCAGGCTAACGAGGTGATCCTTGGAACGCATCGGGGTGAACCGAACATTATGGTCAACCCGGATGATGCCAGCGACAGAGGTGTGGAAGATGATGGTCTGGTCCGCGTCTACAATGATGTGGGTGAATTCATTGTCAGGGTGAAAATTGCACCTAATGTAAAGCCGGGTCAGGTGATTTCCTACAATGGATGGGCAGGATTCCAGTACACCGGTTGGAGCGGTGCGAACGAAGCTGAACCGGGGATGGTGAAGTGGATTGGATTTGCCGGGGGATATGGACACCTGAATCATATGCCAAACGAATGGCAACCGATTCCTGTGTCCAGGTGGACCAGATGTGAATTTGAAAAAGTGGAGAACGCCTAATGAAAGTTGAAACAACACAAAGCCCTGCAGAGGATCTGATGGATCCTTCCTCAGCCGTGTGGAGCGATTTGACGTCAGAAACAGTATCCCTGTCACCAGTTCCGCTGGAGGCCCAACCCAATGAGTACATCCGTGTTAGCCGCGCAGCGAAGCCCTACGGCGCCACCGGAGAGGCTGTCGCATCGGCTGTGAAAAATGGTGAGCAACTCTTTGTGCGCCTGGAATGGCAGGACGATGCATCTCCCAATACTGAATTCGCAGATGCTGCAGCTATCCTCACGGGAAAAGGTGACGAAATTCAGACTTTAGGCAGTGAAGATGCACCCGTAGGGTTTTGGTATTGGGCCAGTGACAGGGAGCAAAGCCTGTCTCTGATATCCAGAGGTCCTGGGGTTGTGCGTAATAACGCTGATGTGGTCACCAGTGCTTCGGCGAGCCTGGACGGCGGTCGATGGGCGGTGGTTCTTGCCGGACCGAGCAGCGAGGTTACCGATAATCAAATTGGTGTGGCGATCTGGAACGGATCAAACGATGAACGCGCGGGACTGGCTGCTGTTAGCGGTTGGCTTCCACTGGATACGGAGTAATTAACGCATGAGTAAGCAAAACAAAAATCGGCAGATGGCATGGGTCATTGATCTGAACAAGTGTATCGGCTGCCAGACCTGTTCGGTTGCTTGTAAAGTACTTTGGACCAGGGATGATAGTGAAAAGGCGCAATGGTGGTGTTCGGTAAACACGCAACCCGGAGAAGGCACTCCGCGCGGATGGGAGAATATGGGTGGTGGATATGATGCCGAAGGTAAAACTTCTCAGATCGGTCAACAACCTACCCCTGCAGACTTCGGTGGTGGTTTCGAATTTAACCATGAAGAGGTGTTCTATGGTGGCTCCGCCGGAAAAGTTCACCTGGAACCCCAGGCGCCCAGAGAAGGTCGTTGGGCGATGAACTGGGATGAGGATCAGGGTGCAGGCGAATGGCCTAATTCTTACTACTTCTATATGCCCAGACTTTGTAATCACTGTTCCAATCCTGCCTGTGTGGAAGCCTGTCCAACAAAGGCGATGTACAAGAGTGAGGATGGTCTGGTGTTAAGAGATGAAAGTGTATGTTCGGGTGGTCGTTTCTGTATGGAAGCCTGCCCCTACAAGAAGATCTACTTTAATTATGAAAAGCATATCGCTCAGCATTGTATTGGCTGCTTCCCTCGAATTGAAAAGAACGTAGCGCCTGCCTGTGTGCGTCAGTGTCCGGGTCGCGCTGTCTTCATTGGTTACCTCGACGATGAAGATAGTGTGGTAAGAAAACTGATTATGGATCACAAGGTTGCATTACCGCTGCACGGTGAATTTGGCACAGCGCCAAACGTATACTACGTGCCACCGCTGTCGCCACATCCATTAAAGGAAGATATGTCGATAGACACAGAGAATCCCAGAATTCCACCGGAATATCTGGAGGGACTTTTTGGCGAGGAGGTGCATGGTGTGCTGAAAACACTGCAGGGTGAAATGGATAAAGTACGGGAAGGTGGTTCATCGGATCTGATGAAAACACTTATTGTGTACAAGTGGCACGAACTGTTAGGGCCATTCACTGCAGATCCTGCAGATATTATTGTAAAAGGTTAACGGAGGAAGTTCGGGATGTTTGTCTATTCGCTTGATGGCTTGGAGATCAATACTGATCTGGCTGCAGATGTTGAGATTGAAGACAATGAGATCACAGCACGCTCGGGTGTTTACCAGACGCTGAGTCGTCTGTTTAAGGTGCCGGATGAGGAGTTGTGGCAAATTGCAGTTGACGGGAAATGGCCGGAGAAATTGCGAGAAGCCGCAGAACTGCTTGCTTATGATTTTGATTTTGGCGTAGCCGCCCTCTCTTCATCCGTTAGCGCCGAAGATTACCAGGCAGAATATATCAGGTTATTTGAAACAGGTAGCGGTGACGGAGGACCCCCGGCGCCCATCCTGGGTGGGGTATATGGAGGAGGTGATCGTCGCAAGCAGATGGAAGAGGTGGCGCGATTTTTTGAATACTTTGGACTGAAGACATCACCTGACGATCCCCGACCGCCGGATCATCTGGCAACTGAGCTTGAGTTCATGCAGTACCTTGCATTTAAAGAAGCCGCTGCGGCTTCGCCCCGGCTGGGTGGATCCTTCCACCGGGCTCAGGAGGATTTTCTTGAGCGTCAACTGGTGAGTTGGCTGGCAGAGTTTGCGAATCGAATTGAAGCAGCGGATACCTTGCCCATCTTTGTCTGGGCCAGTAGAACTGCTTCTGATTTCGTTAAAGCGGATCTGCAAATTGTCAAATCCTGAATTCAAGTTCCGAGGTGGGTAACAGAGGTGGGTAATAAAAGTGGCTAATCCTTCTCACGAAGATGCAGTAGGTGCGGGTAAGAGTCAGTATCATGATCGGTGGACCTGGGATCAGGTAACTTTCGGAACACATTGTTTAAATTGCCTGGCAACATGTCCCTATCGGGTCTATGTAGCGGATGGCAAGGTGCTGTTCGAGGAACCGGCAGGACTGTTTGAACAGATAGATCCCAACGTGCCTGATATGAATCCGATGGCCTGTCAGAAAGGCAGTGCCTGGAGCCAGCAGTTGGATGGTCCAGACAGGTTGAAGTATCCGCTCCGACGGGCTGGCGAGCGGGGTGAAGGGAAGTGGGAGCGCATCTCGTGGGATGAAGCCCTCACTGAAGTGGCAGCAGCGATCGTGGCAGCCATTGATATGGAAGGCCCCGAATCTGTGGTGTTCGAAGAGACAGTGGAAGGCGGGTTACTTACCCAGGCTCCCTATCTTCGGTTTGCGGGTTTGATTGGCGCCGTCACACTTGACGCGAATGGACTGATCAACGACTTTCCGGCCGGTCATCACATCACGTTTGGCAAGTTTTCCTGCGCCAGCAGTCAGGATGACACCTTCAATGGTGAGCTTCTGCTGATTTGGCATTCCAACCCGGTCTATACCTCGATTCCCTATGCTCACTTTATTACCGAGGCACGGTATAACGGGGCCAACGTGGTCACGATCGCACCGGATTACAGTGCTTCAGCCGTTATCTCCGATCAATTCGTACCGATTAAGCCGGGCACTGACGCAGCGTTCGCACTTGCCATGTGTCAGGTCATTGTTGCAGAGGGTCTGACCAATCTTGATTTTGTTGTGTCACAGACCGACATGCCGCTGCTGGTTAATGCAGAAACAAAACGATTCATCCGCGGTAACGATATCGATGAGGAATCGCCAGAAGATCAATTTTATTGGTGGGACAATGCAACAGACGCATTGGTTGAGGCCCCAAGGGATACACTAAACACAGGTGATTATAAGCCGGAGTTAGAAGGTAGCTGGACCCAAAAACTGCTGGATGGCAGTGAAGTCAAGGTGACCACGGTCTGGGAATTAATGCGTGTCCGGTTGCAGGATTATACCCCTGAAAAAGCCCAGGAGATGTGCGGTGTGCATCCGGAAGTGATTCGAAATCTTGCCAGAAGCATCGCATCAAAACGAACCAAGATTCTGGAAGGGTTCAATACATCGAAGTACTACCATGGTGATCTGATGGAGAGAGCCATGTGTCTGGTGCTGGCTCTGACCGGTAACTGGGGGAGAAAAGGAACCGGTATTCAGGGACTCGCACTAGCGGGACTGGATGGCTACCAGATTTGGGGAATGAAACAAAAACGGGGTATTAACGAGACTATCAGGATCATGGATGGCATTGATGACGCCATGGCTCAGCTGCGGGAGCAGAACCCCGATGCCTCGGATGAGATACTTGGTTATGAACTATTGCAACGGGGACTCGTTGCAGGTACTGCCTCACCTCCGGCTTTCTTTCACTATTATCATTGTGGTTATAAAGAGACCTGGAATAATGCCGCCTGGTCTGACCCGGAAATGAAGCGTTCGTTCGATGACTATCTGCAGGACGCTGTGCGGCGCGGTTGGTGGGGTGGCTTGATCAAACCCGGTCCCGGCACTGATCCGACCGTTTTGATCAGTGTGGCGACTAATCCGATTCGTCGCCAACGCGGTGGCAGTGCAGGCTTGTTGGAAACATTGTGGCCTGGTCTGGAGAAGATTGTTGTCATTGAAAACCGCATGAGTGCTACCGCCTTACAAGCGGATATTGTGCTACCCGCTGCGATGCAGTATGAACGAATTAATCTGCAATATGCTATTACCTCCAGCTTCAGCGTTGGGTTTTCCGATAAGGCGGTCGAACCCCAGGGCGAGGCAAAAACGGAATGGGAGATTTTCAGCCTGTTATCACAGAAAGTTGAAGAGCAGGGCATCGAACAGGATTGTGTGGAGTACCAGGATGGCCGCAGACAGCCGAAAACTCTGAAAGGATTGGGAGATCTGTTCACTACCAACGGTGCTTACGTTAATGAGGAGGATATCATCAGCGAGTGGCTGCAGGATAGTATCGAGGCCGGGACATTGCCCAGGAATGCAAGTCTCTCGACCTTGCGTGAGAAAGGCAGTATCCGATTCACGGGTCTTGGCATGTTCGCTCCCGGACTATCGTTGGCGACCAATGTTAAACCCAATGAGCCGGTGACGGCATTCACCTGGCACGTGGAAGATGGCGTGCCATTTCCGACACTGACCCGTCGTGCCCAGTTCCTTATTGATCACCCCTGGTTTGCAGAAGCGGATGAAGATCTCCCGCGACATAAGAATCCACCGCAAATGGGGGGCGACTATCCGTTATTGCTGACCAGTGGCCACTCCAGATGGACCATTCATGCCTCTGCGATGGGGAACAAATTACTGGCCGGAACTCACCGGGCGGAGCCGTTGATAAATCTGTCCCCTATCGATGCCGAGAAATACGGTATCGAAGATGGTGACCTGGTAGAAATGCGCAACGATCGTGGCAGTGCAAAAATCAGATCAAAGATCTCGGGTCGAATTCAACCGGGACAGGCTGTTGTTTATAACGGCTGGGAACCGCATATGTTTGAGGGTTGGAAGGGACCCAACCAGGTAGAACCCGGGATGGTCAAATGGCTACACCTGGTGAGTCGCTACGGTCACCTGCGATACTTGCCATTCGGTTGGCAGCCGGTGCCAGCAGACAGAGCAGTTTATATCGAGGTAGAAAAAATCTCATCATGACAAGCGATACACCGATAGAGCTAACCGCGGCAGAGCAGACAGCTCTTGCCCGGGCGTTTGAGAGCACGCCGACAGTGTTTAATCTACTCTCAACGTTACGCACCCGACGGATGGGGCTGGGGTATCAGAGTGAATCCGGCAAGGCGGAATCTTTTGATTGGTCCAGCGGCCATCAAGTCCGCCAAAATGAAGGTCCCCTGGCATATTCATCTGAGCAAGCGCCAGTACCGTTAACGGAAGTCGAAGAAGCCATTATCGCCTGGGCCGGTTTGGGTCCGAACGGTATAGTCGCGGCAGATATCCCTGCCAGAGGCGATCTGGCCAGTCTGCTTTACTGGGCAGGTCGCACAGCACCCGGATCAAGTAATGACCATTCCGTTGATCTTCTCATCATCAGCGACCGTGGCGTCGATTTGTACAGGCCTGGTACCGAGCGTTCCAAACCGGTGGAAATAGAAGGACCGGACGACTACTGGAAAGTATTGAACTGGTATCGTAGCGGACTGATCCACATCTCGGATTCACGCCCGGACGTTGACTGGAGCACTGCCCCTCCCGGAACTCACAATGTCAGACCCATGGGAGCGCTGCAATACAATATTAACCGACCCGGAAGTACCTGGTTTCTGCCCGTTGGTGATCTGGGCAGGGAGTGGGTGAATTTACTGCTGTCGTCCTATCACTTCGGGGGTTTCTATCTTGAAGATACCAACGGCAATAAACCGGCCGGGTGCGATCAGTGGATACGTCCGGGTTTCCTGGAGGTCGGCTTTCCTATCCCCGTATTTGATGAACTGGTGCTGATGTTGCACGCCAGCCAGGTAGGTGCCATCGTGCAGAATATGCGACTGGCCACCGAAGCTCTGGGGCTGGGTGGATGGACCCTGGGCAACTACTCCGATGATATGTTATTGGGCGCCTATCCGGAAGTCGCCAGCGGTTTGGGATTCAGTTTTCTGGAGCGAGAGCTGGATAAGAATCCAGCAAGAGTGGCCAGTTGTCTCGGTCTGGCAGATGTGTTGGAGGCGGTTTGTGTACCTTCACCCTGGTATCCCGATGCCCGTGCTGCGGTTGAACAGGTTATGAAATCTCGATATGGGGTCCACGGGATCCTGTCCAGGGATGACAATTGGAGCAAGTCCAGTGGTGGACCTTTCAAACAGCGAGCTCTGGACCATATTCTGGAAAGTCCAAAGGCGCACATCCCTGATTGGGTGGTGGATGCGGCCGTGGATACTATCGATTATATCGTCGCACAATACGGCATAGCACCATCAACCATCAGTCCCGTGCGGGCAAAGTTTTCACTACAGGTTCACCATGTAGATCAGGAATATTACAAGAAATTCCATACCGGCGATGATCGGCCATTCCTGATCACTGACCAGATCCACAATCATTTTGATGATTGGCACAAGTCATAAATAGCCTATAGGTGGGGAAGGCGATGCATGGTACATACCGAAACCGATCTAAACCAGATTACGGAGCAGGCGTGGAAACAGGAACAGATTGTAATCAGAGTCCCGGGTTCGAGGCATTTTAAAAGCGGTTAGTGAGGGAGCGATATCGATGGATTGGGGTATTTTGATCACGAGTTTTATCCATGACGTGTCTATTGCTGTCTATGTTGGTGGTGCAATTGCAATGGAATTTATCCTGGCGCCAGCGCAAGCCGCAATTCCCCCGGCACAGGCACAGGTGATGGGTGAGAAGACATCTGACCGATTTTTAATACTGGTTTGGGTATCGCTGGTGTTGATATTCGTAACCGGGGTGTTACGACTGTACTTCAGGGGTCTGATCGGTGGCGATACCTGGCTGGTGCCGCCTTTAACCTGGGATTACAGCTATGGTAGAACGGTTCTGGCTTTGCTGGTCGTGTGGTTGATACTGGTAATAAATGGCGGCCTGATCACCCTTGTATTCCGGCCCACACTGAAGGGTAAGCTGGGGTCAGGCAGCAGTCAGAATCTGGCCACTCAGAATATCGATGCCAAGATGCGGGCAGCGACCTGGATTCAGCATCTTTCGCGAGTAGACCTGGTATTGGCGATCATTGCTGTTTTGCTTGGTGCATCCTTACTAAGGGGAGGGATGCTTTGATTAGAAACCGGGGAGAAGAACGGATTGGTAGAAATCTCAATGGCGACAGTGCTTGCTGCAATTCATGCTACGAGTTGGAGCATCTACGTGGGCGGCGCTATCTGTATGGAACTGGTGCTCAGGCATGCGCAGAACTACATGCGGCCATCCCAGATTGCCGTGGTGTGCCAGAATGCTGGCACGAAGTATCGCTGGTGGTCGCTGGTGTGTCTGATATTGTTATTGGTAACGGGCATTCTTCTCGCACAGAAGCATCCGCAGTCATTCGATACCGAAACGACACGTGGCCTGATAACGATAGGTTTGTGTGTAATCTGGTTGATGCAGATTCTGATCCTGGCGTTTCTCTCTTTTCGAGTTCACTCCGATATGCACCTGCGTGTGTCCCCCTCCATGACTGCAGAGGAAATTCAGACAGAACGACAACGCGTGGCTGCGGCCATAGTTCACATGGATATTACGGTACGCGTGGAATTGGGCTTCGCCATAATTGCCATGCTGGTTGGCACTAGTTTACACCTGGTATAGATGCACCATTTGGGTTGCAGGATTATTAGAAAATGCCGAAAACGATTGCGATAACACCCTCCTGGTACTGGCCCGAGTCGGTCGACCGGGTGGTAGGGATTCCGCCCTTTGGCGTGACCGAACTTTGTGTGGAGAGACATGCCAGAGAACATCCGCAGAAAATTGCTCTGATCTCAAAGGATGGTGAAATCAGCTTTGGTGAATTACAGCAGCGGGTAGCTGCTATGTCTGAATCCCTGATGGAGAAAAAACCCGAATCGAGACGCACCGTTTTGAGCGGTGAACTTTCAATTTCGGGCATCGTTCGCTTGTTCGGCGCACTTTCTGCCGGGTATCACATCAGATTGCTTCAAGCCGATGAAGATCATGAATCTGTGGCCACCCGGTTCGGCAGTGGATTGGATCTGACGAGTGAAGAAATTCCGGAGGCAGCGGGGGTAATTGAGGGGAGAAAAATAATCAGTCTCACTGAGCTGACTAATGCAGCGGTGGCTATTAAAGGTAAAAGTGCTGTCGTCAATCATAGTCACAGATCACTTCTTGCCGGTACCATCTCAATGGTTACGTTTCTCCAACCACAACTTGAAAGGTCATGGCTTGCCAGCTTGCCGTTGGATCGTTGGGAAGGGCTATTATCGGTGATGGCGCCACTGTACCTGGGAGCGCCACTGGCAATAAGTAATCGAAACGACCCTGAAGGCTTTGCTGAAGCAGTCCAACAGTATCAACCGGGATATGCTATCTCGGATCTAACCACTGCTGCACTGGCGACCAGAGAAGCCAAGGGAGCGGTAAAGAAAGCCAGAGATATACTGGATTCGATTCTGTTGAGCACGGCAGGCGTATTCAATCCGGGAGATCGGCAACGAGTTGCCAAATCATTTCGCTGTGCTTCCCTGACCATGTTCGGGCTTGCCGAGACGGGGGCGATCTTTGCCTCCCATCCGCAATGGTACCTGGATGAATCTGTTGGCATCCCCTTGACCAATGCGCATGTTGTACCATCTGATCCCCGCAATGGAGCCCCTATACAGGCACTCTGGGAACTGGTGGAGTCTGCGGAAGTAACCGTCAAGGGACCCATGCTGATGTGTGGCTATGAAGACGCTGACAATGAAAACCATTTTGTTGACGGCCGGTTTCGGACCGGGGTGATCGCATCATCCGATGCCAATGGCATGATCTATATATTACCGGACTAGGGGACTCAAACAGTGTTATTAAGGTTTATTGTAGAATGAGTAAGATTGAAACAAATTCAGACAGCCTGCTGCAGACGCTTGATCTTGTACACGAACATCTGTTCGACATGGTGGTATTGCTTGACAAACCTACTGCAATTGGCAACACACCCAAGGGGAATCGTCAGATATTATTGGGTAACGCTGGTTCATTCAGAGGGGAACGATTACAGGGTGTAATTCAGCCATACGGTGCGGACTGGTTCCTGGTCAGAGCCGATGGCGTCGGGGAACTGGATGTCAGGGTGACGTTACAAACAGATGACAAAGCGCTGATTTATATGCGTAGTGAGGGATTCCTGAAGTATTCCAGGGAGAATGCAAAAAAGGTGCTGTCCGGGGAAGCGGATCCGTCTGAGTATTACTTTCGTGAGAGAACCGTATTCGAAACAGGATCTGATCGATATAACTGGCTTAACTCAATTGTTGCAGTGGGTACGGGTTGGTATCGACCGGGCGCGGTTGGCATGTCTATTTACGAAATTAAGTAATAGGAAAGAGGCGCGAGTTACGATATTTGTATGGTATAGACCCGGTGAGGTTGGCATGTCCATTTATGAAATCAAATAGAAGAAAAGAGTTACGAGATTTGTAGGTCGGATTAGCAAAGCGTAATCCGACAGTTCAGCGTAATCCGACAATAGTGCTAGACAATATTAACCCAGGGAGTTGCTAATCATGGGATCTAAAAAACGCCAGTTGGCAATGGTATTTGATCTGAACAAGTGTATCGGCTGTCAGACCTGCTCCGTGGCCTGCAAGATGTTATGGACCAGAGACGAGGGTACTGACTACCAGTGGTGGTGCACTGTTAACACCATTCCCGGTCGCGGTAGTCCCAGGGACTGGGAACAGATGGGAGGCGGTTATAAGGATGGCAAATTGTCTATGGGTAAGGCGCCGGAGCGGTCAGATTTTGGTGGCGGCTGGGATTTTAATTATGACGAAGTATTTTATGGCAAATCGGCCGAGAAAGTTCCGCTGAGAGTAGTTGGTGAGCAACCTGACTGGGGACCCAATTGGGACGAAGATCAGGGTGGGGGCGAATATCCCAATAGTTACTATTACTACCTGCCACGCCTGTGCAACCACTGCACTAATCCAGCTTGTGTGGAAGCCTGTCCTTCCGGCGCTATGTATAAGCGGGACCAGGACGGCATCGTTCTGCGGGATGAAAGTGCTTGCCAGGGTACTCGCAAGTGTGCTGAAGCCTGCCCCTACAAGAAGATCTACTTCAATCACCAGCGCGGTATCAGTCAACATTGCATCATGTGCCTGCCTAGAATTGAAGATGGTGTTGCACCAGCCTGTGCCAGGCAGTGTCCGGGGCGCCTGGTATTCGTCGGTTACCTGGACGATGAATCCGGACCGATCCATAAACTGGTGTCGGAATGGAAAGTCGCTGTCGCACTGCATCCTGAATATGGCACCAAACCCAATATCTTCTACGTACCACCCATTGGCCCGAAACCAATCAATGATGATGGATCGATTGACGAGAATCGAAACAGGATACCTGATGAATTGTTGGAACAGCAGTTCGGACCGGATGTCCATCAGGCATTGGCGACATTACAGGCGGAGATGGCAAAAACCAAGGCAGGTGGACAGTCAGATTTGATGGACATTCTCATTGTCTACGAGTGGAAGCACTTGTTCTCGGAATTTACGGTTGATCCGGTGGATATTGAACAGGAAGCCAACTGATGAACCTGGCAGTTGCTCCAAAACAGTCAGTTGAAGCTCGATCCGCCATGTACAACTTGTTGCGGCAGCCGATTTTGTTTCCGACTGATGAGATCACTGACAGATTTTTGAACGGTGACTGGCAGAAACAATTATCCGCTTGTGCGAATAGCCTGGGATACGAGATACCGGACGCGGAACAGTTAAGATTGGATTGCAATGCAGCAGAGTACGAGGTTGAGTTTATCGCATTATATGAGGTTGGTATGGGCGGTGCTCCCTGCCCCCTCCATAGTGGACACTATACGCGCGACAGATTGAAAACCATGGAAGAAGTGCTGCGGTTTTATAAATTTTTTGACTACCACCCGGATCAATCGGCAGATCGCTTTCCTGATCATCTTAATTTTGAACTGGAATTTATGGCACATGTGGCTGCGTACTCTCAGGCGGTACTATCAGAAGGGGGGGACTTTGAGTCTCCTCTGAGAGCCCAGCGGGATTTTGTCAGCAGAAATCTGGTCTCCTGGCTACCCGACCTGGCTAAATTGATTGACCAGAGAAGTCAGATTGAATTTTTTAAACAAGCGGGTCATCTAATCAGTGATTTCACCCGAAGAGATTGTGAATTGCTGAATCAGCAGGTAGCCCAACTGGAATCAGAAAACCACGGAGATAACCCAAATGAGTGAAACAACTACAAAGGGTACGTATCGAAGCATCGATGATATTTATCGTGAAAACTGGAAGTGGGATAAGGTTGTCTGGGCTTCCCACTGTATCGACTGTTACCCCGGTAATTGCCCCATGCGGGTCTATGTGAAGGATGGTATCGCCTGGCGGGAAGAGCCCGCTGCTGTATTCCCGCAAATCGAGAAGGGTGTACCGGATCTTAATCCCATGGGTTGTCAGAAAGGTGCTGGTTGGACACGAACTCTCTATGGAAAAGAGCGTGTCCTGTATCCCCTCAAACGAGTGGGCGAAAGGGGAGAGGGTAAATGGAAGCGAGTGAGTTGGGATGAAGCAGCCACCGAAATTGCGGATGCGGTTTTGGATGCAATTGAAGAGAAGGGTCCTGAGTCAGTGATTGCACCTTCAGGTTGTAACACACACACCTGGGGAACTGTTGGTCGGCAAATGTACATGAGCAGCATCGGCGGATTAACGATGGACGTTAATGCCGAGATGAACGATTTTGCCCCGGGGCACTATCTCACTTATGGTATGTTCGATCCGGTAAGTAGTATCGATGACTGGTTCCATGCCGGTGTGATCCTGATCTGGAATGCTAATCCGGTTTATACCCGGATTCCTCATTATCATTTCATCGCCGAAGCTCGCTATAAAGGTGCGGATATATACACCATCGCACCGGATGTTTCACCATCTGCGGTTCATGCAGACTACCATGTCGGGTTAAAGCCTGGGACAGATGCAGCATTTGCACTGGCAATGGCCCAGGTAGTAGTGGCGGAGGGACTGATTGACGAGAAGTTTGCCAGAGAGCAGACGGACCTGCCTTTATTGATGAATCCTGAAACAAATCGTTACCTCAGAGAATCAGATATGCAAGATGGAGGTAGTGATATACAGTTTTATGTCTGGGATGAAAAAACCCAGGCGCCTGTGCAGGCACCCAGGGGAACTCTGTTCTGGGGTGATGTGCAGCCCGCCTTGACCGGAAAGTTTCAAGTGACTACTAAAAACGGTACGCGTCAAGTACAGACAGTTCTGACCACGATAATCCCGCGTCTGGAAGAATATACACCGGAAGCCGCCCAGAAGATCTGTGATGTTCATCCTGAAACCATGCGTGTTCTGGCCAGAAAAATCGCAGCGCGACCAACAAAAATCATTTGTTCCCTGGGCAATGCAGGGAAACACTATCACGGCGATCTGATGGAACGTGCCCAGTTGTTGTTGTTCGGTTTAACCGGTAACTGGGGGCGTAAGGGGACCGGTGTCCAGGCCTGGTTAACCGGTATGTTTGATGGCTGGTTCACGGTTGCTCAAAAACAATCTCGTGGTCCGGCAGAAGTTGTTGCCATCGCTGACATGCAGGAAGCCATGTTCGAAGCAGCGGTACAACAAGATCCCACTCTGACCAAAGCCATATTTGCCATTGATGCGGCCAAAAATGCCAGTGGAACAGCCGGCATGGTGCCCCCCATTTTCTTCTGGTACTACCATGCGGGTTATGAATCGACATGGCAGAAACAGGAATGGCATGACCCGTCCATGCAACGACCTTTCGATGAATATTTCCAGGAAGCCGTAAAAAATAATTGGTGGGTTGGGGTGGATTATCCGCGCAAGGAACATACGCCCAGAGTTCTTATAGAGTGTGGCGGTAATGTGCTGAGACGTACCAGAGGTGGCAGCAAAATGCTGTTGGAACACCTGTGGCCGGAGCTCAAGATGATCGTGTCAATGGATATTCGTATGAGTGCAACAGCACTTTACTCGGACTTTGTGTTACCTATTGCCAATCAGTACGAGAAAATCGGCTTTGG
>JASJXV010000171.1 GCA_030123805.1 Gammaproteobacteria bacterium | reverse complement strand
TTAGCGCAGCTCGTAATCCAACATTCAGTGTTCCCGGCCCAAAGCATTCTTCACCAGCACGACAACCAATTCCTCAAAACTCAATCCCGCTCCCTGTGCGCCCTCCGGATATAAACTGGTCGGTGTCATGCCCGGTAGACTGTTAACTTCCAGTAGATACTCTTCTGAGTCGTTGGCGACAATGAAGTCAGCACGCGACAGATCTCTGCAGCCGAGTGACTGATGCGCAACGATCGCAATTTGCTGAATGCGTTTAGTTTGAGCTTCGGGTAATTCAGCAGGCATGACGTGTTCGCTGAGACCCTTGGTGTAGCGGTGTTCGTAGTCATACCAACTATCTGCCGGCGTCACTATTTCAATCACCGGGAAAGCCTCAGTTGCAGCGTCTCGTTCAAGCACACCGCAGGTAATCTCCTTGCCGTCGATGCGTTGTTCTACCAGTAGCTGCGCATCGAATTTAAATGCGTCTGTTACTGCGCCGTGCAGCTGATTGCTATTGTCGATGATGTGCACCCCCAGTGCCGAACCCTGTCTGGCCGGTTTTACGACCACATACTCTCCGAGATGGTTAATGATCTGCTTCACACCTTCGGCAACACCATTGGATTTCAGTAGCACCACTTCATTGATCAAGGGCAATCCGGCACGCCGAAAAATCTGTTTGGAGATGATCTTGTCCATGGTATTGGCGCTGGCCTGCACGTCACTGCCTACATAGGGTATTTCCAGAATTTCAAGAAAGCCCTGCACGGTGCCATCTTCACCGGGGGGGCCATGCAGTACAGGAAATACAACATCGGGTTTTAATTCGAGCAGAACTGTTGCCAGTTGATTATCCAGATTGACCGTGTGTACCTGCTTGAAACTGGCCTGAAGTGCTTTCGAGACACCGGCAGCAGATACTCTGGATACTTCTGCTTCAGCAGAGGACCCACCGCAAATAACCGCTATTACGGGTTCAGCCTGATCTTTCATACGGCTTGATTCTCTTGATTGTCTAGGGCAGTCCTGCTCCGGCAATATCAACTGCAACGATTTCTATACGACCACTTCTGGTCTGCTTGCATGCTTCCGGCTCGGACGAATCAGCAGTGAGTATGAACAGGGTCTTTCGATCTGCTCCACCCAACATACAGGCGAATGCCTGGGTTTCCACTTTAATTCTGTCGGTCACTTCTCCGCCTTCCACCAGGCGTAACACTTCGCTGCTCATGGGAGACGCTACCCATAGTCCACCGTCCGCATCCAGACAGATTCCATCAGGTATAGCGCCTTCGAGTTGCGCCCAAATTCTACGGTTAGAGAGGCTGCCATCCGCGGCAATATCAAACGCTGTCAGAGCACCACCCCAGGTCTCAGCCACTATCATTGTCTTTCCATCCGGTGTGATCACGGTGCCGTTGGGGAACTGCATGTCCTGAGCAACGACGCTGGCTTCTCCCTCCGGGGTCACCATGATCAATTCTGCGCCTGATGGGTCTGCGCCGGAGAGAAAATCAAACCCGAAATTGCCGACGTAGGCTCGGCCACTGCTGTCCACAACCATATCGTTACAGTGAAAGGATGCCAGTGAAGAAAGATCGGCGAATTCAGATAACTTTCCATCACCATTCAGGCAGAGTAATTTGCAGTCAGTCATGGAAACTATCAACAGACGGCCGTCGGGTAACCAGCCAAGTCCTGAGGGCTGATTGGGTACCTCGGCTATCGTTTCGACATTTCCCTCCAGATCCAGGGCGAGTACCTTATGGTCGTGCATATCGGAGAACCACAATCTGTCGGCATGCCAACGCGGACCTTCGCCAAAGCATAATCCGTCGAGCAGAATTTTTGTTGATTGTTGCATGGACACACCTGCTCCCCTTGTTGAATTTACTAATGGCATAGTAAAGGGCTCAAGTCTGCAGTTAAAGCCGTTAAAGCGGAGATGTTGAATTAAAGGGAAAAAAAGGGGGACTAAAAAAGGGGACGGAGGCATTAAATTACGATCAATCACCCGCATTTTGACCATGGTTACAATTTAATGCCTCCGTCCCCTTTTTTAAATGCCTCCGTCCCCTTTAATGACCTCATATTGGACAAGGCTCCTGCTTCAATTCCACCCCAATCCCTGCTAAACTCTAAACCCTGTAGTAAAGTATAAGGTTTGTACGCTGCTGTGTGTGAACGTATCAACGAACTAAGGGATGAAATACATGGGTTATCTTCGAATTGGGCAGCTATCTGCGCGAACGGGAATAAATAACGAGACACTGCGATTCTATGAAGCCAGAGGGCTGATGAGTGAACCGAGAAGGAGTGAAGCCGGGTATCGTTTGTATACCGAAGCAGATGTCAGAAAGGCAGAATTCATCGTACGAGCCAAGAAAATGGGATTTGGTTTAAAGGATATCTCTGAACTGCTCTCGTTGCGTGTAGAAAAGGAAAGCAGCACCTGTGGAGAGGTAAAGGATCTGGCTGAAGCAAAACTACTGGAAATTGAGCAGAAGATCGAGGAGTTGCAGCGTATGAAAGGTGCCCTCGAGCAGATTACAGAAGCCTGTTGCGGCGGACAGGAATCAGCTATTCACTGTACGATTCTCAACGCGCTGGATCAGATTGATGATCCAGCAGAAGTCTCTGCCAGGGTGGCTGTCCGCGCCTAGTCTGACCTGCCGCGTAAAAGCTGGACAGGATGGGGACCGCCTTCGGATCCCCATCTTTTATTTGCAATCCAGCCGCCGAAAACCCCGCCGATACGGTATAATATGGTACCTGAAACTCAGGTCATCTGATTGATTCTATTGAGGAAAATGTATGTCTGAACAAGCAACTGACATGTTGTTCGATCTTACACTTGAAGAGGAACAGCGCATAACGCGAGAGTCCATGCAACGGTTCGCAGAAGTTGAAATGGGAAGTGTTTCCAGGAGTGCCGATGAAGCAGCGGAAGCACCGGCTGGATTCTATGACAAGACGGTAGAATTGGGCTTCAGTCTGATGCCCATTCCGGAAGATCTGGGCGGTGTGGGCATGCCGAGATCACCCCTCTCGAATATGTTGAATGCGGAAGATCTTGCCGCTGGCGATATGTCTCTGGCTATTGGTGCGCTGACACCTTTGTCGTTTATTAATGCGGTTTTGGATAACGGCACTGCTGCCCAGATCGAAAAGTATCTACCTCGATTTGTGGCCGAAGAGTTCCATGCTGCCACCATTGCTCTGATGGAACCCAGAGCAACGTTCGATCCCAACGATCTGCAAACGACAGCAAAAAAATCAGGTGACGGGTATCTCATCAAGGGTACGAAATCTATGGTTGCACTGGGTGATTCATCCGAGCTGGTGCTGGTGATTGCGGAGCTGGAAGGTGAAGGCCCCGCCGGTTTTGTAATCGAGCAGGGTACTCGAGGTCTCACCTGTACCAAAGAGGAATATATGGGGCTTCGACCACTGCAGTTGAGCCGACTCGTATTTGCAGATGTCGAAGTGAGTTCGGCAGACCGGCTTGGGCATGGCGAGAAGAAATTTGATCTGCAACGACTGGTGGATCTGGGCAGAATCGGTCTATGTGCGATGAGTGTTGGCGTTTGCCAGCAGGTACTGGATTACGTGATCGAATATTGTAATACACGGGTTGCTTTCGATGAGCCGATTACCAATCGTCAGTCGGTCGCCTTCATGATCGGTGATATGGCGACGGAAACAGAAGCCATGCGAATGATGGTGTACCGGGCCGCATCACGAGCAGAGCAGGGATTGGAATTTCATAAAGAAGCGTATCTGGCACATATTCAGTGCGCTAAATATGCCATGGAAACAGGGACCAATGGAGTGCAACTGTTAGGAGGTCACGGTTTTATTCGTGATCATCCCGTTGAACTCTGGTACAGAAATTTACGCGCTGTCGGTCTGTTGGACGGCTGTGTAATTGTATAGCACCAGGAAACGAATATGATAAATCTCGAATTACCCGAAGTAATCAAGCAAGCAGAACATATGGCACGTATGTTGGCTGAAAATGTGTTCCGGCCGATTTCAAGAAAATATGACAAGCAGGAACATGATTACCCGAAGGAACTGGATGCCCTTGCCGGTGCCAGGCGCAGCGGTGGCAATAGAAGTGGCGCCGGAAGCAGCAATCCGAAAAAAGCCGCACCGGGGACAGTTGTCAATGCCGGAAATATGCTTGGTGTCAGTTCGGTTGCGCAACTATGCTGGGGTGACGTGGGCCTGATGATGGCAATGCCGGGCAGTGGTCTGGGTAATGCAGCAATCGGCGCTGCAGGAACTCCGGAACAGAAAGAAAAGTATGGTAACTGTTATGCATCAATGGCGATTACTGAGGCCGGTGCAGGATCAGACAGTAAAAACGTATCGACGACGGCGACCCTGGATGGTGACGAGTGGGTACTAAACGGTGAGAAAATTTTTGTCAGTGATGGTGAGAGGTGCAGCCACATTGTGGTGTGGGCAACCCTCGACAAATCCAAAGGCAAGGCAGCTATCAAGTCGTTTATTGTAGAAAAAGGCACGCCCGGTTGTGAGTTGATTCGGGTGGAAGATAAGCTGGGCTTGAGGGCATCGGATACAGCAACCATTCGATTTGATAATTGCAGGATTGCGCGAGACTGCCTACTCGGGGACAAACCGGAAATTGCAGAAACTGCTGAAGAGCGCAAAAAAGCTTTCGGTGGCGTAATGCAGACGTTCGATAACACACGACCCATGGTTGCGGCTATGGCAGTGGGTGTGGCCAGGGGAGCGCTGGACATGTGCGAGGAACTGCTGGCTAAAGAGGGTATTGAGCTAACGTATGATAAGAGTCGCACGGAAATCTCTGCCATCGAGGCTGAACTGTATGCGTTAGAAGCCGAATGGGAAGCCGCCAGACTGCTGGTGTTAAAGGCAGCCTGGATGGCCGACAATGGCAAACCCAATTCAACTGAAGCGTCAATGGCCAAAGCCAAGGCTGGCCGGATGTGTAACAGGGTAACGCTGCAATGCGTTGAGCTGTGCAATAATCTGGGTTACAGCGAGGAGAATCTGCTGGAGAAATTTGCCAGAGACTCGAAGATTCTGGACATATTCGAGGGGACACAACAGATTCAGCAGTTGATTATTGCCAGGAATGTGTTGGGTAAGAGTTCGGCAGATTTGAAATAAGAACTGTAGGGGGTCAGGTCTTACATTTGACATTCAACAGCTTTCTGCATAGCATGCCCTACTTGAATTTAGGGAAGCAACCATGGCCAGACCATTACGGATTGAGTTTAGTGGTGCACTATATCACGTGACTGCCAGGGGGAACGCCAGGGAAGATATCTATCGGTCCGATCAGGATCGGAAATATTTTCTGGATTTGCTGAAAAATACTAGTGAACGCTACAGCTGGCTTTGTCATAGTTATTGCCTGATGTCCAACCACTATCATCTGCTGATAGAGACGGGTACACCAAGCCTGTCCAAGGGTATGCAATTGGTGAACGGTGGATATACACAATATTACAATCGAGTGAATAAGCGAATAGGACACGTATTTCAGGGTCGTTATAAAGCTATTCTGGTAGAAAAGGATAATTATCTATTGGAACTGTGCCGTTATATCGTGTTAAATCCTGTTCGTGCCGACATGGTGCGATCAGCCAAGGATTGGCCATGGAGTAGCTATAGAGCAATCGCAGGATTTGCAAAGCCCCACCCGGTGTTAACAACAGATTGGGTATTGGGTGTTTTTGGAAGGCGGCGCAAAGTGGCACAGGATAGTTATCGGACATTTGTAAAGGAGGGGAGAAATCAGCCCTCGCCATGGGAGGTGCTGAAAAACCAGATATATTTGGGGACAGAAGAATTTGTTGAAGATATGCAGAGTAAACTGGATCCCAAGCAGTCGTTGGCAGGTATTCCAAAGCTGCAAAAGATGTCCCCATTAAAGCCGATGTCTTATTATGCGCAAAAGTATGCAGAGCGAAATGAGGCGATGGCGGTTGCTTACAGAAGCGGTCATTATAGTCTGCAACAGGTAGGCGACTATTATGGAGTGAGTTACGCAACTGTAAGTAGGGCAGTTAAGGCGTATGAAAGTTAGAAATAGAACTTGTCAAATGTAAGACCTGA
>JASJXV010000170.1 GCA_030123805.1 Gammaproteobacteria bacterium | reverse complement strand
TACAGAGCAGCAGTATTGTCCGGAATTAGGGAGATGATTCTGGGCGCCTTCATGGCAGGTCTTAAAATGAGATCAGATTCATTGGCATACTCCGGGTCAACCTCCTGCTTTCGACGCCAGTCCACTATCTGCCCCGTACCACCAATTCCGGCAGGTGGTAACTCGTCCCACACAGCGATCATTTCATCAGATCGCTCGGCGATGTAAGCGCCTGCCAAAGCATACTGCTTGTTTCGCAGTTCATTGGTGGTGTCATCCATGCGCGAAGCCAATTGTTCCTGTGTGCCAAATTTCATCGGCAATTCGAAATAGTGTTCTGCTTTACCCACCAGTTCCTTAAATTCTTCCAGAGATTCACTGGTTTCAAAATCAGTGTGATAAAGCTCATAGGGAAGGGGTAATGGAACGTATAAAGACATGCCGAATTCATCCATGGCAATCCTAGCGACAAGTCTGTCAGCACCTTCCGCAAGAGCAGACATGATGATTAGTTTGTGATCCTGGTAGGTGCTTTGAATATCGCCCAAGGTATTGCGGATAGACGAAATAAGGTGTGGATTATCGACATCAAGTTTGTGCAAACGGTGACCGGTCACGCCGATTACCAGCTCTCTCTGGATTTGTAAGCCCTCTTTTCTCAACAATTCCGGAAGGTCCTTGATGCTGCTAACTTCTGATTGCCTTTTCTGAATCGGCATATCTTCCCATTCGACCGCATAAGGATTAATTTTGGCACCTTCAATTCTTTCCGGACCCGCACGCCACTGTTCCAGTATCTTGTTGGATTTCCAACGATCATGTTCCATTTTGGCGAGCATTTCAGCCTCTGCATCGGTAAACTCAAATCCATGATCTCTTTTCAGGTCAATAGTGCATCTGATTGCTCTCAATTTGACTTTCAGATGATCCCCTTCCAATCTGTTGCTCTTTCGAGCAGGCTCGGGTAACTCATTCCACTGCTGTAGAGCAGAATAGAGTCTTGGATTTGTATTGATTTCGTTACGGCGACGCTCCAGATAGTCGCGGTGAAATGCGCGCGCAATGCGATCCAACTGGTCGTTGATAACATTATCTACGTTCAATACCTGGTCCAGCATACCAAAGGGATACAGGCCGTCTGGGATCTCGGGATTACCGATGTTGGATTCCAGTAACTGCGCTAATCCACTTGACTCTTGCATTCGCACCATAATGGGTGTGTTACAGGCTTCTCTCTCCAGAAGAACTGAACGCAGGATTAGTGCGAGATCCAGACTCTCCTCATCTGTTGGGCAGCAGACCACATGCTCTGTAACCGATTCCAGTAATGCCTGTGGAAGGTTATGGACCACGTGAGGTGTCTGCACTTCGCTATCTACAAATTCTATATCGCAGATTTCACTCAGGCTTGGGAACTCGTTGTGTAGCTGAATTTCTTTACTGGAGGCATCTTTATCGAAAACTGTAATACGGAGTCTGGACGAATTGGCAAACTGACACATTCTGGCCATTTCCACCACGATGTGTTCTGCCATCTTTCCAAAATAATAGATGGCGATGTGTACCTTCTTCTGGGCAAATACTTCAGCGAAAATGTCTGGTGGATATTCCATGAACAATATACGGGCACTCAGATCGTAGACACTAAAGAAACTGATTTCAGCGAGCGAGTAATCCGAGAAGAACTTTGGATAGTTCTCTAGTCTCTGAGAGATCCGTGTATCATCAACGTGCAGATGAATTCGTAGTTGATGATTGGGTGGGTGCGTGTGCCTAACAAAATCCCTGGCTTTCAGCGAAAGTTCCAGATTGATGCCGTCGTTACCAGTCAATGTTACCAGATGTTTTGCGGCGCCAAGGTTGATCCTCTCGAAAGTACCCGGTTCCAGAATATCACTTATGATTACTGATATACCGAGACTTCGTGCCCGATCGACAAACAGATTTTCACTGTTCAGTTCAACCACCACAACCTTGTAGTCAGTGTGGCATGACTGAATGAATTGCCACGACTTATCACCCAGTCCGGCAATAACCAGGTGATCTTTCCGGTACCTCACAAAGTAATTAATAATTGCTACCAGAATATCTTTGGCAAATACAAAAATCACACTCATGATAGTAGCGATGGGGGCTAATACCCTGGCAACTTCCAGTTGCCACGGCAGGTCAGGCACATAAGTCCACTCACCGCTGCCGACAAAGAGCACCATTACCTGATATATGGATTGGAAAAGATTACCATCCAGATTATCGGCATCGATCAGATACTGACCCCACATACCGAGTAGAAAGAGAAAAGAAATGGTACCGATGATTATAAAGTTCTGGCGCATGATTGAGCCTGTTTGGGGATGTGATTCAATGTTTTTACTGAAACAAAACCGTTGCTATAACTATAACAATTCAGTCAGTGAATACCAGTCTCATTACTTGAGAGCACTATTTACATGGTGGAAACCCGATTAACAAGCCACGACATTCACGGCCAAACCACCTTCCGAAGTTTCCTTGTATTTCGATTGCATATCCAGGCCCGTCTGTTTCATTGTAGCAATCACCTGATCAAGCGAAACAAAATGTTTGCCGTCACCTCGCAGAGCCAGTCGGGAGGCATTGATCGCTTTAACTGCGCCCATGGTATTGCGCTCAATGCAGGGAATCTGCACAAGGCCGCCAATAGGATCACAAGTTAAACCCAAATTGTGTTCCATGCCAATCTCCGCGGCGTTTTCAATCTGTTGGTTGTTGCCTCCCATGACGGATGTCAGACCTGCCGCAGCCATGGAACAAGCAACCCCTATCTCTCCCTGGCAGCCAACTTCAGCAGCGGATATGGAAGCGTTTTTCTTGAACAGCATCCCGATGGCTCCGGCAGTCAGAAGAAAACTCTGGATTGCATGTTTGACAGGACCCTTACCTGCGGTGTGAACAAACCTCAAATAGTAACAGAGTACGGCAGGAATCACTCCGGCGGCACCGTTGGTAGGTGCTGTGACAACCCTTGATCCGGCGGCGTTTTCTTCATTCACCGCAATTGCGAACATATCTACCCAGTCCAAAATGGCAAGCGGATCCGGGTCACCCGATTCTATTCGTTCCATTAGCTCGTTATGAAGATTACAGGCTCTTCTATTGATTCCCAGATCGCCCGGCAAGGATCCCTGAGCGGCGCAACCCCGCTTGATGCATTCTTCCATAACCATCCAGATCTGGAGCAACCTTTCTTCTACTTCCTTCTGAGTAAGATGTACCAGTTCATTTCCCAAGACCAGGTCAGGAATGCTCATCTGATGTTTTTCCCCCAATTCCAGCAGTTGGTCTGACGAATCGAACGGGTAGGGTATATCGGTTTCATCGCTGGAATTTGGTGTCGTATTGAACTCAGCTTCAGAAAGTACGAATCCGCCGCCGACCGAGAAGTAACACTCTTTTTCCACAGTGTTATCCTCGGAGTCGAAGGCTCGAAAGATGATGCCGTTCGGATGTAATGAGAGGCTGGCGCCTTTGTTGAACGTCAGGTCATTTGTCCTGTTGAACTGGATTGGGAAACTTCCGCCTAATTTGAGGCTGTGGGTGTTGTCTATAACGGATATTGTCGTATCAATTTTATCAGGATCGACTTCGTTTGGTTTCTCGCCCATTAGCCCCAACAATATGGCACTGTCTGTACAATGTCCTTTTCCCGTCATGGCTAACGAACCGAACAGGTCAACGTGGATTCTTCTTACCCATTGGATATTGTTGCGTTCTTGCAACAGCATAAGAAAACGACCAGCAGCCACCATTGGGCCCACCGTATGTGAACTGGATGGACCGATACCGACTTTAAATAGATCAAAAACGCTGACTGTCATGGCAGAGTAATTCTACCCGATGTATGGGGGCTGACCAGGGTTTTTTCCTGGATGGATGGCCTGCCCCCCCAAATAGGTTCTCTATAAAATTGTCTGGTCTCCCGAGCGATTTAGTCGATAGTTTGGCTCTATCTTTTAGATAGCCAAGTCAATTTGGAGGCGCGACCTGAACTGTGTGAATTACTGAACAATGCAGCACATGATCCGGTAGTCAGCGATGTTTTCCGTCAGGAGGTTTGGTGAAGCTGTTGTCTGGACCCTCAGTCTTGAAGGAACGGCTAGTCGAAGAGATTTGTACAATACTGAGGTTGTGTGCATGGGAACTCCTGGAAATTGAGAAGTTCAGGAGGGAAATTCCCATGCATATGTCATTTTAGATTAACTATACGCTGTAAATAATTGAATTAAAATACTAATTTAAGTGGATATCTCAGGGGTGGGGCCATTTTATTTGCAAATACTGCAACTGCAGACTCTCCCAAACAACAATTACTTGATATGGATCGTGCATTCAACGAAATGGCTCAAAAGGCTGGTGTGCAGGCTGCGTTTGCTCATTATGCTGCACCGGATGCGGTTCTATTAATGAGGTGCACTCAAAGGGGTGTCAGAGCTTTAGTTGATGACCAATACCCTTCTCAGGTTCATCGCTTAAGCACCAACACATTGATCCCACCGATCCCGGCATTGTGAATCAGTCCAACATTGGCATCCGGAACTTGCCGTGCATCTGCATGACCGGTTAACTGCCGGTAAATCTCGGTCAGCATGGCACCCCCGGTGGCACCGATAGGATGCCCTCGGGAAAGCAGTCCACCATCGGTATTGACGGGAATGTCGCCGTTGATCTCGGTGCGACCATCCCATACGGCTTGAGCACCTTCTCCCTGCGGCACCAGTCCCAATGATTCAATAGAAAATACCTCTCCGGGCGCAAACGCATCATGTACCTGGGTTACGTCGACATCTTCCGGGCCAATACCCGCTCGTTCGTAAGCTTCTTTGGCTAACAGAGCCAGGGTATCGCCATCCAGCTCGCTGCCACTCTCTTCGATCTCGTCAGCATCAGATTGGAGTGGGCGATAAGCACCGCTACCCTGAGCCCAGCCCGCAATCGTTACCAGACCACCTGCCGGTTTAAACTTTTCGGCTACCGAGCGTCTGGCAATAATCACCGCTGATGCACCATCTGTTGTGGGACTGCATTCGAGCAGGTGCACAGGTTCCGCGATATAACGACTGTTCATGACTTCTTCCAACGTAACTTCACGCTGATATTGGGCGTTGGGATTCAATGCCCCATTTTTGTGAGACTTCACTGAGACCTGGGCAAACATTTCCGGTGTTGCGCCATAGTCTTGCATATATCGACGCGCATTGAGCGCATAGACTCCCGGCATTATCGTCAAACCCATCAGGGTGTTATAGGACTTGGCATCACCGATCTGAAGCATGCCCCGTTGCATCTTCTCGAAACCCACCACCAGCGCAATGTCGTAGACACCGGCGCCCACCACATGATGTGCCTGGATCAACGCGGTTGAAGAACTGGCACAAGCCATCTCCATATTGATTACCGGGATACCGGTTTGTCCCAATTCGTTAACGACATTGAGACCTACACCGACGCCAGCATTTACTCTACCGGTGTAAGCTATCTGAATATCCTTGAAATCAATCCCTGCATCCTCCACGGCGTTGTGAATCGCAACACGCCCCATGTCCTGTACAGATTTGTCCGGCCAGCGGCCGAAGGGGTGTAAACCACAACCCATCACTACTACTTGTTCCATTGACACTCTCCTCGCAATTCCGCCACGGGTTAGGACCGGGTCGCCGGACGGAAAAAGAAACTCACTACAATTTGCTTGTCTTCATCTTCGTCAACCTGTTTAAGACAAATTTCCACTTGCATCCCGATTGTGACATCGTTTGGTTCTACATCGCACAGCACCGTCTGTATCTGCACCCGGTCATCCGTCAATTGCACACGTGCAATCACATAAGGAGTCTCCATAAGTGAACCTTTTAGCTCCTGATGCACGATGGTGAAGGTTTGCACAATGCCAATTGTTCCCAAGCGCCTGCTTTCCATGGTTTGTTTGCCACAGTAGGCGCAATATTCACGATGTGTCGTCGTAAATATCTCGCCACAACTGGTACAGCGTTGGCCGTAGAGTCGAGGTGTACCGTCAATACTATCCGGCATCTCGTACATACCGGAACGAAGTGGGACCAGATTCGGTTGCGTAATTGTGGCAGTCATAAAACTATCTCATTGCTGTTTGA
>JASJXV010000058.1 GCA_030123805.1 Gammaproteobacteria bacterium | reverse complement strand
TCGTCCCCGTGATCGTCGCCAGCTTCGTCAGCGTGTCCGGCTACTTCTCCAACGCCATTGACCGCATACAGATCCACGAAGAGTTTCAGATTATTTTTAAATTTATGTATGTACTGAACTGATACGCCGACATCGCTGAGCACCGGTATCAATCCTTCCATCAATCCCGTGCTATGATGTCCACCATAAATACCCGGCGGCGACGGTAATTTATTTATCCAGCTCGGATGCAAATCCTGACCAAATTGTCCGAACGGCAGCAGAAATTTTCCCGCTGTGATGGTAATGTGATCGGTTAGGAAATAATGCATATCTGCGTACTCTACAGTCGTATTTGTAGTTCCGTCTTCATTCAGTGTGAATTCCAACTCGGCCTCTACATGTATCTCGTCATTAAGCTGGAACAAAAAAATCGGGGCCAGTTTGGTAGCAAATGTGTCGTTGCGGATATCCGCATCCGTGTAAGTGACATCGCCATAACCGGCAACAAGGAAACGGCCATTCGTTAACGGTCTATCCTCCTGCGCAAAAGCATAATTAGATATGCAACCGATTGTGACCAGCAGCAGCATTAACGCATTAGTTTTCATCCTTTTTACAAAAAACAACAAGGGGGAAAAGATGCGAACCATTTTTGGATCTTTTGCCATAGTCTGGGCTCCTTAGTTAAGAATATTAGTCTAATACGCACAATCCATGCCAACCCTGGCATAAGTTGGGTAAAACACGTTCTGTCAGCGTTCATCTGTCAGTTGGTCGGAGCAGCTGTATCCGCTGCAGGCAGCGATGCAAGGCCGTTTCCTGTAAATAGCCGTGTATCTGTAGGTGAGTAATTACTCGCGTGAGACTGAATGCATCTGAACAGAAGCAGAATGGCGAATTGGGCTACTGTCACATTTGTGTGACAGTGGAACCATATCGCTGAGAAGAATCACACTGGCATATATCGCGGATTCAACGGACGGCATAGACAAGAAGGCAATTTGCTTTCAATTCACATCAACGTGACAATATCTGGCAGATTCACACGCATGTGACACCCGTAATCGCACTCAATTACAAGGCTTAGACGGCAGGATCGGTCCGATTCAGTTGATAGCCAAGCGTCATCTTCGTAAGGCGCCGATTTCTTCACGGGCCGATATCACTGCCTGAAGTCCAAGGCACTCAACCCGTGGTTCTTTAGCAAGCGATAGAGTGTGCCTCGCGGCAGCTGCGCCGCAGCAGCGGCAGCGGGAATATTGCCCTTGTAGCTGTGCAACAGGTCGCTCAGATATTCCTTCTCAAACACCGCCATACTTTGCTGCCTTCGATCAAAAAATCCCAATGGCCCCATCTTCTCACTACTTGTCGCCGCTGCCACAATTTCATCGGGAAGATCTTGTACCTTAATCAATTGGGAGGGCGTCATGGCCAGCATTCGTTTGATCGCATTCTGTAGCTGCCGCACATTGCCAGGCCAGGGATAATTGGCAAGCACCTCCAGTACGTCTGGTTCTATTGCAATGTCGCCTCGACCCATCTCCCTGGCGTACTTATTGGTGAAATGCTGCGTAAGCAGAGGAATGTCTTCAGCCCGATCACGAAGTGGTGGTATTTCGATACGAACGACGTTGATTCGGTAGTACAAATCCATACGAAAACGCTGTGTCTTGACATCTTCATCCAGATTACGTGCCGTGGCAGCGATCACACGGACATCAATATCGATCTCTTCGTTACCTCCCACGCGCCTGACCTTTCGCTCTTGCAGAACCCTGAGCAATTTTGCCTGTAAGCGTGGCGACAACTCGCCGACTTCGTCCAGAAAGAAGGTACCACCATCAGCAAATTCCATCAGTCCCAGGCTGCGACGATCGGCACCGGTAAACGCACCGCGTTCATGCCCGAAAAATTCACTTTCCATCAGATCTTCCGGTATCGCGCCACAATCTACTGGAACAAATTTTTTATCGTCGCGGGTACTGTGCTGGTGTATGCTGCGGGCAACAAGTTCTTTGCCAGTGCCCGTTTCACCCGTGATCAGCACATCGGCATCGGTAGGCGCCACCAGTTGAATTGTCTTGATCAACGCCTGCATAGATGGGCTATTGCCTATCAGGATGCCAAACGAATAGGACCGCTCGAACTGCCTGAGCAACAGCGTGTTTTCTTCCCGGAGGAGCTTGGCTTGTATTAAGCGTTGCGCCGCAACCATCAGGTCGTCAGGCAGAAAGGGTTTTACGATGTAATCCGCGGCGCCCAGCTTCATGCTCTCAACGGCTGTATCCACATTCGGAAATGCTGTGATCATTAAAACAGCCAGATCAGGGTCCCGCTCGCGCGCCAACCGCAGCAACTCCACTCCGCCGAGGCCTGGCATCCTGACATCTGTAATCAGCAGGTCCCAACTCTCCGCTGAAAGTCGTTCTGCCGCCCGTCTACTGTCCCTCTCAAGAATGATGTCAGTATCGGTCAGTTTGGCGAGTGAATCTGCACAGACTTCCAACATCAACTGTTCATCGTCTACCACCAGAATTCGCGACTTAGGCATAGTGATGTACCGTGGTTTCTGAAACATCCGCAGGCAGTCGGACGGTAACGCGGGTTCCCTGTCCAGGCTCACTTGTCAGCTCAATAGACCCGCCGTGGCTCTGAATAAGACCGAGACAGATCGACAGACCCAGGCCGGTTCCTTCTCCTTCCGCCTTGGTCGTAAAAAATGGTTCGAATACCCGGTTCTGAATTTCCGGTGCGATGCCGGAACCGGTATCTTCAACCAGAATTTCACACACAGATCCGCTGTCAGATCCATTCGATGCAAGGACCGCTGATACTGTTAGGCGTCCACCATCTTTAATCGCATCCATGCTGTTGATAAAAAGATTCAGGAAAACCTGCTCCAGTTCGTCGGCATTGGCCACCACCGGCAAGCGACTAGCCGGTAAATGGGTTACGATTCGCACCCCGGATAATCGAGCACGCTGTTCAACCAGCTCTAATGTTTTACGAATCGGCGTGCGGATATCCATCGGTTCCCTTAAACCAGCCGAGGGTCGGGAATAAGAGAGCAAACCCTGTACAATTCTAGCTACACGATCAGCCATCTGCGTAATTTTTGTCAACTCCTCAGCTACCTTCTCCGATATCTCGACCCGGTGATTGGCGAGGAGTAGCCGGGCCTTGGCACTGATAATTGCGATGGGATTGTTTACCTCATGAGCAACTTCACCCGCTATTTCTCCTACGGCAGCCAGCTTACCAGCCCGCACGAGGCCCGCCTGAGTTCTTTTCTGCTCGGTAATATCATGGACCAGCTGTACCACACCGGTTATTTCATTCTCCTGATCAATGAGTGGAGCTGTCGTTGCCTGATATGTACGTACGTCATGATCCCCCACTGCAGTCGAGGTAGTCGTTGAACCTGGATTGATCTCTACCACACGAACCTGCCTATCCTCGATGGTTTTTCGTGTATCCGAATCCGGTCCACAGATCTGTGCATAAAACTGAGTATCGGCCAATCTCTTACCAAACCAGGTGATCCATTGCTGGTTCTGCCAGAGGGGTTCCATGTTCCGATCGAACACGCAAAGACCGGTACTTGTAGTTTCCAGCGCTTGTTCCAGAAGCTGACGTTCCGCCAGAATTCGATCAGCAAATTGCTCGAGCTGCATTTCGTCCCGGTGCAGACGATCGGCCAGTGTCGTAACAAACAACGCAGTCAGGAACAAAATGGCACCATGTAACACAACATGACTGGTTACGTAGAGTGGGTCTTTTGCTGCGTGCACAACCTGACCTTCTTGCGCGAGGTGCGGAAATACATCCAATGTGTAGTGGGGCAAGATACCTACAAGCTCAAGCCCTGCCAGCAATGTAAACAGGATGCAAGCAAATGCAGCTACCATAAAACACTGCCGTCGCGAGAGTATTATACCCGCGATGATGACATGAAAGAGCATTAGAGGCGCCATGGGGTTTTCCAGACTGCCGGAATAGTGCAATAGGACGGTTAACAGCACGAGATCGGCATAGGCTTGAAAGGACAGGAAGTGATGACTGACACCATTCGCGCGAAGCAATATAATGTAGTAAATCAGGTTCAGACCTGCTAGCAAAGCCACAGTTATGAGGAGTGGCCACAAGACCAGGTGCGGAAGCAACTCGGCAATTTGCACAGTGGCAACGATCAGGAAGGTAGCAACCAGAACGGCAATCCATCGCATAAGAATGAACCACCTTGCATACATGGTATTTCGTCTCCCGGTGCCAGGCAGAACGCCACGTGCCCATTCTTCTGATGAAAGAGCTCTTTCGAGCAGCGGGTGGGACCAGCGCAGAATAAACCAGCCAACAAGCGTCATTGCCACCAAAGCGGCAACCAGCCCTCTGGTAAGATGCAGCGCATGAATTGTCTCCATATCCAGATCGGTCAACCATGTCCGCTCGATGAAATCGTAGAAGAAGAACATGCCTACGACGATGCTAAAAATGATTGCCATAAAAGTGATTAATACAGGTTGAATCGATATAGGAGATTTCAGCGGCGGTTTTGTAGAGTTATCGTTCACAATCATGATTGAATGTTAAAGTGGTTGAAAGTTCATCGGAATACAGTATATGTTCGGCGGTCCCCTGGAGAAAATGGTTAGCTGGATTTGACCGCACTATAGAGTGCCATGGTTCCATAGACGGTCGTGAACGTTTGACGCTGTTTTACTTCAACGAACCCGGCTTCCTCAAAAAGTGGGATGAGTTTGCCCGCCACATTGTCCTGAGTGCTTTTGAAGCCGTCGAGAAGTTGGATAAATAAAAACAACCCACGCATCAAGACGTTGGTCGCTTGCCCCCAGTCAGCGACGTGCAGCGTTGCCCCCGGCTTGAGAACCCTGAATACCTCGTGTGTGGTACGCACTTTGTCTTCCCACGACAAATGGTGAAAAAACAGACTTGAAACCACACGATCAAAGTGTGCCACTGGATATGGCAGGCTGTGGGATAGTGCGCGGATGAACTGCACCGAGACATTAGCCTTTAGCGCCTTGCTGGATGCAAGAGATAAAATGCTGGGATCAGCGTCAACTCCGGTGACGGTTGCTTGAGGTTGGTGTTGCTTGATCCAAATTGTCAAGGTGCCCGTTCCTGAGGCGAGATCCAGTACCTGCTGTCCCGGCTCGATTCTAGCCTGTTTAATGAGAACCTTTTTGAAAGTGCGTTCCCGCGTGGTGGCGCCAACTACAGCATCGTAGTAAGGGGTTAGCCAATGGTAGCCCAAAGCGGGTACGTAATCGGGTTCAGGTGGTTGCTGCATCACAGTGTTTCCGTAAATCTGAAAATAGAATGTAAAGAATTTCGATGTTGTAGCCCTTAATCGCTGGCCGACTTAGCTGCAACACCAATTCCTTTTCTCTATTGTCCGGGATAATCAGGAAAAGAGTAGCAGGGTTTTCTGGAAATGAGTAGTACAAATCGGTGAGCCTGAGTATTCCAGAATATATTGAAGTGTTTTTTCAACTTCAAATGCACTAACAATGTTATTGGTGCCTTTCTGCAACCACATTACATCTATTAACGCGATAGTGCTGCTGATATCTTTATTGATCCCAATATCAGGAAATTCTGACAGGCTTATGAATGAGAAGTTATTTCCTTCATGGCATTTTGATCGGTCGTTTGATGTACTAATTACGTCAAAATCTAATGAATGGCCAATTTTCAGGAGGTGGTACTGCATCTCGGTATGTGAATCCTCAGCTTGCTTCTATAATGATTCTTCATCAGATTGATACTTCTCAAGTATTTTCTGTAAATGGTTACTCATTTCTTAATTTCTAAGTTGGATGAAATCTGTATTCCCAGGAGGTGTTAAAATGCTCCCAGGAGATAATTATGCGTAAGCTAATCATGTTCGGGCTACTCGTTCAATCATTAAGTGGATTGGCCAGCGAACCTTACTACACCTGGATTGATGATAGTGGAGTAAGACACTATTCACAGATGAAACCGCGCGATGCCAAGGCTGTACTAGTCATCGAAGAAAGGAAATTCGGCTACCGCGCTGAGCAGTCCAAACAGGAAAGTCAACTGCCAGAACCTGCAAAATCCGAGCAAACCAGAAAAGATGCAGAACAATTAGACAAAGATGCAAAAAAAACTCAACAGGTAATTGAGCAGGTGAATCGTGACATAGCAAAAGCAAAAGCTTTCCGGTGCGAGAAGAGCAAACAAAATTTGCAGGCTCTGGTTTTAAAAAATCGTGTCAGAATTAAACAGCCCGATGGGACTTACAGATACGCACCCCAGGAGGAGAAACAGGCGCTAATCAGAGAAAACCAGGAAATCATAGATAACAATTGCTGAATAGATCACCTGATAGGCAGGCTGGTTCCGCCATTACGAATCGTTGTCAAAAGTTGAAAAACTATGCAGCCTGCAGATGTGCACAAAGGCACCGATGTGAAGGGTTCCTTCTTCGTAATATGCAAGTTCAGCCGTGGGAGTTGCCTTCTCAAGATGCACTGGTTGCTCATCTTTGCCGAAACGCCATTGTAGTCCATACTGGCTCTTGTACTCGATGATGTCTATGAAGTCTTCCTCGACAAATTGCGCGACTAAATCCTTGATTGTGAGAACTAATTGTGTTGCTTGAATTTCCTGTGGTCATGTTTCCTGGACTTCTGTTCTGGTGGTTGGTGATACATATTGTCCATAGTCGTAAGCATCATATCCATGTGCTGCATCATGAGTTCCATTTGCCTTTTCATCTCGATCCATTGATCTTCCGTGGTTAATACTTTCATCTGCTGCATCATTGTCATATGCGTCTTCATGTCATCCACGTGTTGCTGCATCAGTAGCATTTCCTGATCATGATAGTGTTCTTCCGTTAGAGTCCATCCGGTTGACGCTAAAGCAAGTATAAAAGTAAACAGAAGTAGTTGTGATATTTTCATTGAATTTCTCCTTTACAGTTACTGTAGTAGGTCGAGTGACGATGTCAGCTCGGCATCAACGTGATTGATTTTTCTATGTTCATGCTCACACGTTTTCTACTGTTGGTGATGTATCGTCAGTAATTTCAGAATTTCGAAATCTTTCCGACAGAGTGACTACAACTCCATAAATTATGGGAATCACTAACAAGGATAGAAGAGTAGTTGTCACCATACCACCGATCATCGGTGCAGCAATCCTTCTCATGATTTGTGAACCAGTCCCGCTACTCAACATAATGGGAATCAATCCGATAATCGTGGCGCCAGATGTCATGGCGATAGGTCTTACCCTTTCAGCTGTGCCCTTGAAAACGGCCTCCATTACTTCTTCAGCGGTTAAACGACTGGATTCACCACGGTTAATCTTCTCCTGGCGTGCTGCATCAATGGCCTGATCGATAAAAGTTAGCACTAACACGGCAATCTCTGCGGCTACCCCCGCGAGCGCAATAAATCCTACTGCTATGGCTACTGATAGATTGAAATCGTACCAGTAGATTAACCAGACACCTCCGATCAAGCCGAAAGGTATTGACAACATCACCACCAGGGGGCCGCGAAGATTGTTGAAGTTGAAATAAAGTAAGAGAAAAATCAACAACAGAGTTGCAGGTATAACTATTCTGAGTCTTTCAGCGGCACGTTCCATATATTCAAATTGCCCGGACCAGGTTATCGTATAACCCGCTGGTAGTTCGATGGATTCTTCCAGTATCTTTTTCGCCTCTGCAACGAATCCACCAATGTCAGATGTCTTCAGATCAACATATATCCAGGCATTTGGGGTGGCATTCTCGCTTTTTATAACAGGCGGCCCTCTCGACAGTCGTATATCAGCGACCTGTGCGAGAGGTATTTGTACACCCGTCGGTGTGGGTATCAGCACCCGCTTGAGGACTTCTGGATCATCTCGCAATTCTCGTGGATATCGCAGGTTGACGGGATATCTCGCTAGTCCTTCCACGGTCCAGGTGACATTCATTCCACCCACAGCAGAGATGATGACGTCTTGTACATCACCCACAGTGAGCCCATAACGTGATGCTTCTTCCCGGTTAATATCGAAATCAAGGTAGTAGCCGCCCACCGCACGATCGCCAAATGCTGACAAGGTATCCGGCATCATTTTCATTAATTGTTCGATATCAGTAGAAATTTGTTGCAGCACGGTCAGATCGGATCCGCTAACCTTAATGCCCACAGGTGTTTTAATCCCTGTCGATAACATATCGATACGGGTCTTGATGGGCATCGTCCAGGCGTTGGCTACGCCCGGAAATTGGATCGCTTTATCCATTTCTGCCATCAGATCCATGGTCGTCATCTCGGGATCAGGCCATTCTTCGCGCGGTTTCAGTTGCACAATACTCTCCAGCATCGAAAGTGGAGCAGGGTCCGTTGCAGTTTCTGCGCGACCGACTTTACCGAAGACGCTTATTACCTGGGGGAAAGTGCGCAGAATCTTGTCTGTCTGCTGTAATAGTTCCTTAGCCTTAGTGATTGAAATTCCCGGAAAGGTAGTGGGCATATATAGAATATCGCCCTCATCCAGAGGCGGCATAAATTCACTTCCCAGTCTAACGGCCGGATAGTAGGCACTGGCCAGCAGTACTAACGATAGGCAAATAGTTGTTTTTTTCCACTTGATGAGGAATGCCAGGGTTGGGTTATGCAAAAAGTGCATTGCACGAGTCAACGGGTTCTTTTGCTCGGGGACAATGCGACCACGAACCAGATATCCCATCAATACCGGTACCATGGTAATGGACAGAATTGCAGCAGCAGCCATTGAATAGGTGCTGGTAAACGCCAAAGGTTTGAATAAACGGCCTTCTTGTCCCTGCAGGGAAAAGATCACAAAATAGGAAACCGTAATAACAAGTAGAGAGAAGAACAGTGCGGGACCTACCTCTAAAGCCGCTGTCCTGACAGCTCGCCAACGTTCTGCGGTTGTCAGCGGCGCGGATCTGTCTTGCATTGCCCGTTCCAGGTGCTTGTGCGTATTTTCTACCATAACAATGGCGCCATCGACCATCGCACCAATAGTTATCGCAATGCCACCCAGGGACATGATGTTAGCGTTAATTCCCTGAAAACGCATAGCAATGAAAGCCATGACGACACCCATAGGTAACACGGCAATCACGACCACAGCTGAACGTATATGCAGTAAGAAGACCATGATTATCAGGCTGACCACGATGAATTCCTGCATCAGACTATTATTCAGATTCGCCACTGCGCGTTCGATCAGATTGCCACGATCGTAAACGGTCACTATCTCAACACCTGCCGGAAGGCCCTTGCGTAATTCATCAAGTTTGTCACGAACTCTTTCTATTGTATCCAGGGCATTTTCACCAAAGCGCATAATGATGACCCCGCCAGCAACTTCTCCTTCACCATTTAATTCTGCGATACCTCTTCTCAGTTCCGGACCCAGTTTCACGTCTGCGACATCTCGAATTCGAATGGGTACTCCCTGTTTAGTTACTCCAATTGGGATTGAGTTTAAATCTTCAAGAGATTTAATATACCCCAGGGCGCGAACCATATACTCAGTTTCCGCCATTTCAATAAGACGACCACCGACGTCATTGTTGGACGTTTTGATTGCGTGTTTGACCCTGGAAAGCGGGATGCCGTAATTTGCCAATACATTCGGATCAACCTCCACCTGGTACTGTTTCACGTAACCACCTATGGCAGCAACTTCGGAAACACCCTCTACTGTCTGAAGCGGGTAACGTAAATACCAGTCCTGGATGGACCGCAGCTCGGAAAGGTCGTGTTGGCCGGTGCGGTCAACCAGAGCATATTCATATATCCAACCGACGCCGGTTGCATCCGGACCGAGAGTTGGAGTGACTCCTTCAGGCAGGCGACCGCTTACAAAATTGAGATATTCGAGGACCCGGGATCTAGCCCAGTACATATCTGTGCCGTCTTCAAAAATAATGTAAACAAATGAAAAACCGAAGAAGGAATAACCCCTTACAGTGCTGGCATAGGGTACGGCTAACATTGCCGTGGTAAGCGGGTAAGTTACCTGGTCTTCCACCACCTGGGGAGATTGGCCGGGGAATTCAGTGAATACTATGACCTGGACATCCGAAAGATCCGGAATTGCGTCAAGTGGAATAGTTCTTACTGCCCAGGTGCCAACTAATAGCGTCAATCCGACAGCGAGAAAAATAAGAAAATGATTTCTTAGCGAAGCCTCGATCAGGGACCTAATCATGATTCATGCCACCCTCGTTTTGCGTGCTGTCCATCCCACCTGAGTGGTCCATTCCTTCCATGTTGTGCATATCACGCATTTCGTCAGAGTGGTCCATTCCTTCCATGTTGTGCATATCATGCATTTCATCTGGGTGCTCCATTCCTTCCATGTTAGGCATGTCCTGCATCTCATCTGAATGTTCCATTCCCTCCATGTTGCCCATGTCATGCATATCATCGGAGTGCTCCATTTTTTCCATGATCTGCATATCGTCGGAGTGCTCCATTCCTTTCATACTCTGCATAGCGCTCATGTCATGCGCTCCATTTGTAACGGCCGTAGACGAACTGCTTGCGTTCATCGCAGCCATCATCTTCGCCGTTGCTTCGCGCAATTTGGACTCTGAGTCAATCAGGAACTGTGAAGAGGTGACAACTTCCTCTCCAGGGGACAAGCCTTTCAGTATTTGTGTTTCACCGCTGCTCGACATCCCCAGTGTGACTTCCCTGGGTTCAAATTTGCCGTGTCCAATGACAACGAATAGTTGGTTTCTGGCACCGGATCGGACAATTGCTTCCGAAGGTACAACAACTGCGTCTACCTGTTTGCGCGACATAATAGAAACATTGGCAAACATTTCCGGCTTTAGAAGCCCTTCTCTGTTGTCAATTTCGAACCGGACTTTGACCGTTCGGGTATCAGGCTCCATGTAAGGATAGATATAGGTGATTTCCCCAGTAAATATCCTACCCGGTACCGCACTTACTTCAATTTCCGCTGCGTCTCCTTCCTGAATCCATGGCAGCTCATATTCATATACATTCGCGTGCAACCAGACGACGGATAAGTCTGCAATCATGTAAAGTTCTGTTCTGGGAGTTATATATTGCCCCTCTCTGGCTCCGATATTGATTACGACACCTTCAAACGGCGAATGAATATGCACCGTTCTGGGAATTTCTCCGGATTGTTCAAATTCTTCAACCTGGTGTGCGGGAACATCTAACAGCTCAAGTCTTTTTCGGGCAGACTCCACTATTTGCATAGATCTGGTGTAAGCGTCAGCCGAGCCACTTTGTTTTGCCACCTCTGCGCTCTTTAGAGCCAGAAGATACTCCTCTAAACTTGTGACAATTATTGGCGAGTAGATATCTAGCAGAATCTGATCACTCTTTACCAGTTCTCCTGTCTTATTGACTCGCAGGTTTTCAATCCAACCCTCTGTTTTTGGATGAAGCCGGGTCATTCGCGTTTCGTCGTAGACCACCCGACCAACAGCGCGTATATTCTTGGTCATTGTTTTCTGTGCAGCAATTGCTGTTCGAACCCCGATGTTTTGTAGTGTTACCGGGTCGATTGTGACTGTGCCCACGACTGCAGGGGTCGACCTCTCTGCATAGACAGGAATGTAATCCATCCCCATCTCATCTTTTGCTGGTACGGGTGAGCTAACAGAAGGATTCATCGGATGACGATAATACAAAGGTTTCACTTCAGTGGAACTATTTCCAGTAGTAGCTGCAGAGTATTCAGTTTGACTTTGCCCTAAATAAAAGCCGAATCCCATACCAATTACCAACGTGATGAAGACTGATATTACTGTGACTCTATTCATCTTGTTTGTCCTTCTGTCTGACGAGATTTGTTGGGTCTGGATTGTCGAATTTGATTGATATCATCTGAGGGGGGGATGACAAATCTGATTCTTGCCAGGGTTTTGGCAGCATTGCTGACTATTTTTTCATAATTGATTCTTGTTTCAAGATCTGTAATACGCGCCCTCATTACTTCAGCGAAATCACTCGTATCAGCTTCATAAGCCAAAAGTGCAATGGCTGCCTGGTCCTTGCTTTGAGGCAGGATTAAATTTCGGTGCAGCTCTTCTCTTTCCTTTAAGCGCCACCAGGTGGTAGTCAGACCTGACAGTTCCGCCGCGAGTTTCCTGATACGTTCCAGCTTCTCGTCCTGCTTTGCTATTTGACGTATTTGCGCAGCCGCGACTAGCTGGTCTTGTCTTTTTGCTGTAAAGAGAGGCAAGTCGAACGTGACTGCGGCACTCAAGAGATCTGGCACAGTCGATCCAGCTCTTTCTGCCTGTCGAAAACTGTAACCAAGTTCAACTCCCCAATTGGGCTTGTAGAGCTGTTGAGTAAGTTCAACATCTTTCGTTGCCTTGTCGACACCAAGCTGTAATCGTTCAATATCCGGATGACTTAATATGAGTTGTGCTAACTGTTCCACGGTATTTGTAGATTGTAACGGCATTGGCCAACTCGGCAATGTGCCAGACAGTGGCCTATTGGCCGCCTCCGTGCCAATCCAACGAGATAGATCAGCTCTGCGTTCCTCGATTCTATCCGCGATAAATATAAGTCGGTCCGTTAATCTTTGTAATTCCAATTCCGATCGGATCACATCCTGCAAGTCCTTTCGCCCTACTCTATAGTAGGCACCGGTAGTGCCGCGGAGTTGTTCAAAGAGTGGTTTGTCATCCTGAACCAGTTTTTCAACTGAGAGCCAGTAGAAGAGGTCGATCCAGGCAAACCTGATCTGTAGAATGACTGACAAATACCTTAATTCAGCGTTTGAATCCATAGTCTCGGCCTCAATTAACGCTGTTTCTTTCTTGATTCTAAGTGTATCACCCCGAGGAATAGCTTGACGGAGACCGAATTTTAGTTGATTCATAGGTTCCTGATCGAGATCAAATGAATCCGTTGGCACATTTAGAAGCGCAATGGACATTTTAGGGTCAGGTAACTCACCCAGGGCGATTGCCTGCTGGCGGTATGCTTCCGACAATCGTACCTTGCTCAAGTATCCTGGTTCCTCCATGGTCGCCAATTGCTCCGCTTCTTTCAGGCTGAGCGGTTGTGCTTCAAGTTCAACAGAGGCGGATAAAACGAGTAGCACAGACATGCACAGTATATTTGGATGTTTCATCGTGGAGAGATATCCTCGCATTAATTTTGTACTCCGTAGGTCAAATTCATACCCTTTATCTTACTCTCAGAAAGAGGGGTGCCACCACAGAGGGTGCGTTGAGAATTGTTGATACAGTGTCGTGTGCCTGGTTCATATCCGAGTTCCCGGTGTTTTGGTTTTATGGTGGACAATCCTGTAAGTAAGTTCTTGGTGTTCATCGAATGTACCAAGAGAAGAAAGTGCGTACTCATTTAACCACGTTGATAGAATTCGTAATTACCTTTGTCATCAAATGAATAAACATTGAAATCATCGCCAGAGCTAGTACCCATTCCCGGACTTGTTGCAGGCATGCCGGGTACTGCCAAGCCTTTAATCTCAGGCTTTTCAGAGATCAATCGAGTAATTGCTTCGGCGGGGACATGACCTTCTAACACATATTCGCCGATGGTCGCAGTGTGACATGTACGCATCTTTGTTGGTACATTAAAGTCAGACTTGATCTGTTGAGTATTATTGACATTCTTGGCGATTACACTGAAATTGTGCTCCTTCAAATAATCCACCCATTTGACACAGCATCCACAGTCGGGCGACTTGTAAACAGTAATGATTGGTTCACCGCTTTCCAGTCCCTGTTGTGAACAGGCAGCTAGAAGCAGGGTGACCAATAATAACAGAACACCATTCCTTGCTTTTGAAAATACATCATATATCGCACCTGATGAACCGTTAGCATTGTCGTTGGATTTATGAATCGCTATTTTCATAAGGATCTCCTCAATAATTGCAATAAACTGTATTGCTGGATTAACCGAATATCTTGATTGAGTTATTGTGCACTAATTCATACCACACGTGTGTTTTTTGGGTTCTTTTCGTTCGCAAATCTCAGGGGTCCTCAGAGGCATTTTGTTTCCTGACTTTACCCGATATCTCCAAGTTGCAAATCCTGTTTGATGCTGAGCCCTGAAAAACTGCCAAAATTGATTGGCCAACAATCCTGATGCATGAATCTGTCATCCTTTCTTCCTTGACAGTCGATCACTCGCATCGGGCGACGTATTGCAGCAGGGCGAAGGTCTGGATGCAACATTGTCGCGGAGGTTTGAGTCTTGCGAGTTAAACCATAACATTCTAAGGCGTTGCCACTCTCCCAGTTTTGTAAGACCTTCCTTGTCCAGAGCCCTGATTAAACCAGCGTAGCTCATCTGCATGACATCGTAACTTACAGCGATTCGTTTCCTGGGCAGGTCCAGCTGTACATCTCGTGTTTGTGAGAGGGCTGAGAGAATCCGCACGGCCTCATTACACGCGGCAGGATCGTTAAGAATAGAAGTGCTTAAGTGTCTGTGAACTAGTGTTATGCTATCGTTCATTTCTGTGCTCCTTAAGAAACAACTACTTATTGTGCGTCTACGTTAAGCAGCAAAACTGTGCGACGACGGTGCCTGCATGGACTTGCTGATTGGGAATACTGCGCTAAATTCATTTAGATCAGTATTGGACAAGCCTGAAATCTCAGCCCCCACTGACGGTGGATCGAGTGCTACCAATGGAATCTGACTTTCTCAAATTTGTTGAATCATCCGGGATGACGCCAACAACAATGTAACGATTACGGTATTGGGAAAGCTGTATTGTACTTACCGGTATTAACGAACCAGTGAAGTCACTAAACGGAAGAGTCCATTTAGAACATCAGCTGATGGGCGGGTGATAAACAGAATGGTAAAAACCGGATCGAGGGGTAGGTTTTAATGCGATGAGAACGATATTCGCCGCATAGAGTGTTGCAGCGATTGAGGAGTCTGCAACTATAGAATTAGCTGTAGCACAGAGTGATGAGCAATTTGCGTTCTGGCAGTTTTCACAGTCGTCAACTAAATCAGCTGTTGTATCAACAATCTGCATTGCGTGGCTATTGTCGTTTAACTGATTACAACCAGAGTCGTGTAACAACGCAATGCTTTCCATTTGCCAGAATAACAAGCAAATGATTAACAGCCGATGAATTATTCCGTTGTGTGACATTGTTACATCCGACGTAATGCGCTTTCCTGTTACAGAACAACTGATTCTGCGAGTTTATACTTGTTCATGGACGATATAGACAACACAGCTCACTATTTGTTTCTCTACGCGTCGTTAATCTATATAAGGATGTTCTATCAGATCAGGACAAACAGTCAATTCTGTACGCCAAAAACATTTCCAATATTATTCATCAACTGTAAACCTTGTTGCCGGTTCAGGGTCAAGAGGGTCAAGTAAAAGATGCGGGACTGTGAACTCAGTGTGGTAGTGCGACCTTGGTGCTAACGTTAGATCAAGTCTGAACCAATTCAAATCAGGAGCCGGGAGTTGGTGTTGGCCCTGTTCCGAAACCCGATTAAAGGGATTCGCTCTAGTGTGCATGCTCGTGTTTGTGGTCCGCTCCTCCATTCTGTGTTGCATCCACATTTTGATGCGCTTTGTTGTCCGGTCGACTGCTATCAACAATTGATATCTTTTTGAACATTCCTGCCTGGTAATGCCCAGGGATGTTGCAAGCAAATACGACAGTTTCGTTGCCGCTAAATTGCCATGTAATACTGCCGGTTGCCCCCGGTGCCACGGTGATAGTATTTCCATCTTGATGCACCATATTTTTCATAGTGCGCATCATTTCAGCGTGTTTTATCTGGTCTGTCCGATTACCAATCGAAAATTCATGATTTATCTTGCCGGTATTAGTGACGACAAACTTTATCACCTCGCCGTTAAGCAAATGATCAAGGGAAGGTTCAAATGTGTATGACATGTTATCGGACATAGCAACACGAACGGTTCGTATTCTTTGAGAAGCCGAAATCGGTTCTCCTACACTATAGGCGTGTTTTGTATCCTGAGATTTGCGCTGATGTTTCCTGATCTGGTGATGGTCCATGCGCATATCCTCTGCACTGGTGTCAGACATATTCATTGCCAGGTCCAATGTTTGCTGCCTGTCGACCGCTCTCTTTATATCAATGCCAACTAGTGGTTGCGGATTTGCATCTTCTGAAGTAAGTGGTGATCCGAATGCCGATACAGGGCCTACCAGCAGAGTGAGTAAAGTAGCTATTAAGTTTCTTAATTGTTGGTTCATGCTATTCATACGGGTGTCCGTTGTTTGATCCGTGGACCAGTGTAGTGTTTAAGAATCAGGAGTGGGGTGCAGGATACAGGAATGTAAATTCAGTAGTGACATTCACCAGGTGCTTGAATCAGTTTTATTTGTGGACCTGATCGGTTTCTTAAAGTTCCGTTGCTGTGATGATGTACTGGATGCTGATTGTCTCATGGTGGTTTGCAGATCCAGACGACAAGACATGGTTGTTTCATGGTCGGGTATCGGCATCGTGGTGCCATTTATCAATCTCTTCCCTGGCTCATGCCAATAAGCTCACCCAGGCACTGTATCAAATATTTTAAGAAAGTGCTTGCATTGTAGCTAGTTCAAGGCCGTAAACTGACAAGATTGACGTAAAGTCACTCTTCATCAAAATCATTCGGCTTGTGAAATAACCGCCTACTAAGGAAATAGCCACCTCGGTATTAGAATCTGGACAAGGGTTAGCTAATTCCAGGTTTTACAGTGGACCCGTAAATAAAGTGGTGCCGAGAAAAAATAAATCAGGAGTGCAAGCAATGAAAATAATCCTCTGGGTTCTCGCATTGGGACTGTGGAGCATGGTGGTGCTGGCTGAAGGTGACCGTTACCAACTGCAGGTGGATGGCCTTGCCTGTCCCTTTTGTGCCTACGGTATCGAGAAGAAACTCAGTCATTTGGAGGGGGTAGAGCAGGTGACAACAGATGTGGCCAATGGCCGCGTTACCGTGCAGATGACCGGGGGTGGCATTCTGGAAGAGGTGCAAGCGAAGCGCGCGGTGCAGGCAGCCGGGTTTACCCTGCGCAGCTTCATTCGAGAGGAGACCGGCGAGTGAACCAGACCATCTTCCGAATGGCCATGGTTCTGATGACGGTCCTTTGGTCCTGGCAAACTCGGGCCGCACCTGTGACCTTCAATACCGCACTGCCGGTGGCCGAGGGCGAATTCATCCACCGCGAGCTGTTGGTGGTGATGCGCTCCGGCGACGACCCCAGTGGCATGAATCGCGATATGGCGGTTAGCACCCTGGTGTCGGTGTTAGGTTATGGGATCTCCGGAAAACTGGCTCTGTTCGGCGCGCTGCCCTATGCCGATAAGAAACTGGCGTTGACCATGAATGCTATGCCATTGGAACGTTCCAGCGACGGCTTCGGCGATCTCAGCCTATTCGGTCGTTATACGTTATTCCAGCGGGACGCGCCGGGCCAAACCTTCCGTATTGCCGTATTTGCGGGAACCGAAGCGCCCACCAGCGACGACCATGAGAACGACAATCTGGGTCGCCTGCCGCCGCCCCTGCAGTCCGGCAGCGGAGCCTGGGACGGCTTCGGCGGTGTGGTGGCAACCTGGCAGATCCTGGATTACCAACTGGATGGCCAGATCGCGTACCGCAACAACGGCAAGGCCAATGGTTTCGAGGCAGGTGACCAGTGGCGACTGGATGGCTCGCTGCAATACCGGCTCTGGCCTGGCACCCTTGCGGCCGACACTCGCGGTTTTTTGTATGGTGTGCTGGAGGCTAATCTGATCCACAACGACCCCAACCGTTCGAACGGTGAAAAAGACGAAAACTCCGGTGGCACCACATTGTTTCTGGCGCCGGGCCTGCAATACGTCACCAGGCGCTGGATCGTCGAAGCCGTGGTGCAACTGCCGGTCAGCCAAAACCTGCGCGGCACCGCCCTGGAGAATGATTATGTGGTGCGTAGCGGTTTTCGTTGGAACTTTTAAACGGGAGGTGATGGCATGGTTCGCATCATCTGCACGCTGAGTTTATTCGCAGTAATAGGGATGATCCTGGTTGTGCCCGGATGTACCTGGTTTCCCTCCGCCCGGGAGTCGGGCTACCGCTTCGTGATCGGTTGGGGCCAGCAGGGCTCGGAACCGGGGCAGTTCCACGATCCAACCGGCATAGCTGTCACCGCGACTGAGGTGTTTGTCAGTGACTCGCGCAATGCCCGCATTCAGGTATTTGACCACCAGGGTCGGTTTAAACGCCAGTTCGGCAGTTCTGGAGACGGTCCCGGTCAGTTAGGACGCCCCATGAACCTGGTCATCCAGGACCATGAGCTCTACGTGGCCGACTACTGGAACGACCGTATCCAGGTCTATGGGTTGGACGGTACCCCGCATCGAACTGTCGGAAAGACTGGCAGCGGTCCTGGTGAGTTCAATGCGCCAGGCGGTGTCGCCGTGACTGCCAACGGTGAGCTTTATGTCGCGGATTTTTATAATCACCGAATTCAGCATCTTGAAGCGGACGGACAGTTTGTTGAGCAATGGGGTACCACGGGCGAGGTCAGCATTTGGGCCGAACAGTTTAACTATCCCACCGATGTAGCGCTTGCCTCCGATAATACCCTGTACGTGGCGGACGGATATAATGACCGCATCCAGGTCTTTGCCGCCAATGGGACTTTCCAACGCAAGTGGGGCGGTCCTTTTGCCCTCAATATCTTCGGCCCCTTTAATGGCTGGTTTGCCACCGTTACTTCGGTGGACGTGGGGCCGGAAGGTAACCTGTTTGTAGCCGATTTTTACAATCACCGGGTCCAGAAATTCACACCCCGGGGAGAGTTTTTAACTGCCTTCGGTGAGGAAGGCGATGCGCCGGGCGACTTTAAGCACGTAATTGCCGTCGCCGTTGCCCCCGATGGTACGGTGTTTGTTGCCGATTACGGTAACCATCGGATTCAGAAGTGGCGCCCACAATCCCGCTAGACAGGGATGACAAAGAGGCAGTGACTCCGGTTTGACGAGTTGTTCCCTCAGCCTGCGATTTAGCCCGCATATTTCATTCCCTTTATGAAATATGCGGGTCAGTCACACTTCTCGAAAACCGGCCGAGTGAACGTGTCCACATGCAAAAACATCAGGCAAATAACTATAATTCCGGAAAGTGTACACAT
>JASJXV010000169.1 GCA_030123805.1 Gammaproteobacteria bacterium | reverse complement strand
TCTACTATGTCTGGTTATGCAGGTCAATAACCTCCCCATCAGATTCGGCAAACATCCGCTTGTGAATCTGTTTAGCTGCGTCACCACGTTCTGTCTCAATCCGGTCCAGGTAGTCCTTGTCCACTCCCTCGGTTATATAGTGACCATTGAAGACTGATGTATCGAAGCGTGTGATACTGGTATTTCCCTCTACGGCACAACTGATCAAATCATCGAGATCCTGATAAACAAGCCAATCTGCACCTATATAGTCCGCTACTTGCTGCTCGGTTCGTTGGTTGGCAACAAATTCACTTATTGCAGGCATGTCAATCCCGTACACATTCGGATATCTTACAGCCGGTGAGGCAGACGCAAAATAGACTTTTCTTGCACCGGCATCACGTGCCATTTTCACAATCTGTTTTGATGTCGTTCCTCTCACAATTGAATCATCAACCAGCAGAACATTCTTGCCCCTGAATTCCAGTTCAACAGGATTCAGCTTTTGACGCACTGAGTGCTGTCGTTGTTGCTGTCCTGGCATGATAAAAGTTCGACCAATATATCGGTTCTTGATCAACCCTTCCCGATACTTGACCTGTAATTTGTAAGACAGCGGTAAAGCACAGGTGCTGCTGGTATCGGGTACAGGTATGACCACATCAATATCATTTTTGGGATAACGACCTAAAATCTTATCGGCCAGCTTCTCACCCATTCGCAGGCGTGCTTTATACACTGAAATCCCGTCTATGATGGAATCCGGCCTGGCCAGATACACATGCTCAAACAGACACGGACTGTATCGGGCATTTCGTGCACACTCCTTAGCATGAATCTCACCCCCGGATTCAATGTAAACAGCTTCACCAGGTTTCAGATCTGTCACATTAGAAAATCCCAGCGCATCCAGTGCTACGCTCTCTGATGCCAGCATATACTCAGTTCCCTGATCAGAGGATCGCTCCCCAAATACGATGGGTCTGATGGCATACGGGTCCCTGAATCCGACGATTCCATATCCGATGATGAAAGCAACTACAGCATAGGCACCGGAACATCTCCGATGCACCCTGGCAACGGCTGTGAACACATCATCGGCCGTCAGTGTCATTCCAGCCACCTTCTGCAGTTCATGTGCGAATACATTCAACAGTACTTCCGAATCAGAGCTGGTGTTTAGATGTCGACGATCTGATTGAAACAGCTCTTTTGCGAGTTCATCAGCGTTGGTTAGATTACCATTGTGCGCCATGGTGATCCCAAACGGTGAATTAACATACATGGGCTGAGCCTCAGCAGAACTGGCAGTCCCTGCTGTGGGATAACGGACGTGGCCGATCCCCATATTACCCTTAAGTCGGTCTATGTGATGCTGTTGGAAGACATCCCTGACTAAGCCGTTGCCCTTACGCAAATTCAATCGACCGTTGCCGTCACAAGTTACGATCCCGGCTGCATCTTGTCCGCGATGTTGTAATGCTGTCAGCGCATCATAAAGTTCATATACAACATTTGAATGTGTCATCAAGCCAACTATGCCGCACATAAAAGTCTCTCTCTACTCTAAGTCTGCTGTGTTGATTCACGCACCATTTCAACGATGAATGTTCTTGACCGTTCTTCGATCTGTAAAATCTCAGGAATCAGAAGTGATTCGTGCCACCATGTATCTTCCGTTAGGGGTGTAAGTCTTATAAGGCTTATGCCCACAATCAGGACAAGCAGTCCGCGCGCCAGACCAAAAACCATGCCAAACAGCCGATCAGTACCTGACAACCCGGTCAACCTTACAAGTTCCCCAATCAAATGACTAATCATAGCGCCGACAATGAGAGTGGCAACGAATAACAGTGCAAAGGCAACGACTAGCCGCATCGATGGTGAGTCAATATAGTCCACAAATAATACGGACAATTGTGAGTTGAACAATCTGGCTATTATGAACGCTGCAATCCAGGTCACTAAGGATAGAGCTTCTTTAACGAACCCCCGTTTGAGACTGATAAGTGTAGATAGCGACACTATACCTATGATTATCCAGTCAATTGCACTCATCTGCTCATGTTACCTCTGGTTAACCCGGTTGCAAGCATGTCAGAGATTCTACAAAACAAGGCGTAGGTATGATTCCCCTATCCTCCTAACTGACGTGAATCGTCTTCGATATTATATCGTACTATTTGACCCGGCAGATCAAAATCGGCTTTGATCTTTTCTTTGATCTGTTCGATCCGGGAGCGTTGTAACAGTGGTCCAACCAGAACCCTCACGTGTTCACCCTTATCAGTGGCAACAGTGACAGCATATGTTCGAAAACCATTCTTTCTTAGTTTATCTCTTAGCTGAACAGCATTTTTCAATTCTACAAAACTACCCACCTGCAAACTCCAGCTGTTGGGTAGCCCATTGGCATCAAGTGACGACTGGTTGGCTTGCATGTCATTGGATGGCTCCGCTTCCCTGGGCAATCGCGCCTTACTATCAGCTTCGATACGGTCCATTTCGGCAAGCATGGCTTTTGGGTCCACATTGACTACTTCCAGGGTAGGTATTGCAGGTACGCGTTGGACTATTCGTTGCCTTTCCTGTTCGGTACCGTCAAGCAGCAGGGGCAGGATAATAACAGCCAGAGCCGTAAGTACAACAACCCCAATGACACGTTGTTTGAGTTTCCCATCCACTTGCGCTACATGCTCCCAATTTCGGTTCCGACTTCCGACATAACCTCTGCAACCGCGGGAAAAGATCCAAAAACCACGATCCTGTCTCCTGGTACAGCATTCTTTCTCGCCATATGAAATGCACTGGATACTCTATCACAAGTCAGAGTGTCGGACCTCTGTTGAGTGGATAATCTGGCCACCAATTTTACCGCAGATTCAGCCCTGTCGTCGTCCATATCTGCGAAGTACCAAAGATCCACAACCGGATCCAAATGTCTCAACACGGACTCGCAATCCTTATCGGCATACATAGCGACCACTGCATGAGTTTTACCCGGTACCATGTCTGACTTCAATTTCATAGCCAGACGTTCAGCCGCATGCGGATTATGTGCAACATCCAGAATAACGGGTACTGGCCCAGGCAGTGTTTGATACCTGCCGGCGATTTTTACCTGACTCAACCCCTTTTTAATATTTTCTTGAGACAAACTTAAACCTGAGCTAACCAGAGCCTGCACTGCAATCACACAGTTATCAAAGGGCAGATGATTGTATGGCAGGTCAGAGAACGATACGTGCTTGCCGTCGTCTGTATGACCGTGGAATTCCCAGGAATTGGGTTTTTTTACTGCCTGAAAATCCTTTGCCATTGCAACTATTCGCGCCCCGGTTTCCGCTGCCTTTTCAGTAATCGACTCAGGCATATCAGGACCTGTGATGGCAGGCTTTCCCCGGCGCATGATCCCCGCCTTTTCACGCCCGATAGATTCCAGATCAGATCCCAACCAGCTTTGATGATCCAACTGGATTGTAGTGATAATCGACACATCCGGATCAGTTATATTCATTGCGTCCAATCGTCCACCCAGACCGATTTCCAGAATGATGACGTCCGGATCTGCACGTCTAAAAATATCCAGTGCTGCGAGAGTGGCAAATTCGAAATAGGTAAGTGAAATATCCTTTCTGGCCAGATTTATACGTTCGAAAGCAGCACAAATAGCCGTGTCAGAGACCGGCATTCCGTTCAGGCAAATGCGTTCGTTAAATCTGATCAGATGAGGTGACGTAGATACACCGGTGGTGAATCCGGCAGTTCTGAGTATCTGGTCCATCATAGCGATGGTGGTACCCTTGCCATTAGTACCCGCTACCAGAAACAACTTTCCCGATGGTTCAAGCAATGACATCTGTTCTGCCACCCTGGATACCCGCTGTAACCCGAGATCCCATTTCACGGGATGTAATCCCTCAATCCACTTTAGCCAATCGTCAAGAGTATCGAATTGCTTATCAACCATTATTGGGTCCGTTGAGACGGTTGAAGCCGTTGTAAAAAAGAGTCATTTTCAGCGTTGGTTAGCCAGGCACAGGTGTTAAGCTGTTGCTGCATCCATCGCCTGTCGCATTTCGGTTACGAGCCTGCAGACACTGGCAGTCATTTCTACTGAATTGCCCGCATGCTCACCAATCAACTTTACCAGCGCCGAGCCTACCACCACACCATCTGCCAATGAGGCGACTGCCGCTGCGGTGTCACCATCTTTTATACCGAATCCTACGGCTATTGGCAGGTCGGTCAGTCGACTGAATGCAGCCAACTTGTCTTCCACATCGGAAACATCAAGGGATGCTGCTCCGGTAATACCCTTCAGGGATACATAATAAACAAAACCCCTGCTCACCTTGCAAATTTTGCGTGCCCTTGCTGCCGTTGTAGTAGGTGCTAACAAGTAAACCGGGTCGATGTCTACATGCGCCAACTCGCTATTCAGGATTTCTGCTTCTTCTGGCGGCAGATTGACTAAAATGGTTCCATCCACACCGCACTTGCTCGCAAGTTCCGCAAACCTTGCGTATCCCATTACCTCTAATGGATTTACATATCCCATCAGCAATACGGGTGTCTGCGAGTCGTCATTTCGAAACTCAGAAACCATTTCCAGTACGCCAGACAGATTTATACCTTGACCAAGAGCCCTCTCAACAGCGCTCTGAATTACCGGACCATCTGCTTCCGGATCTGTAAAAGGTACACCAAGCTCAATGATATCAGCACCTGCACTAACCATGGCATGCATCAGAGATACAGTAGTCTTTGGGTCAGGATCACCTGCGACCAGATACACAATCAGGGCCGTCTTTCCCTCTATTTTCCTGCTCTCAAAGCACCCACTAAGACGACTCATCTAAATCCTCGCTCGGTTTTCGTTCAGGTATTTCTCAATGCGGATTTTCATTCGATCGATATACCATCAATAGCAGCAACTATATGGATATCCTTATCCCCACGCCCCGACAGATTAATAATTACAATTTGTTCCCTGTCCATTTCGGATGCTAACTGCACTCCATACGCCAGAGCATGGCTTGACTCCAGGGCAGGCATAATCCCCTCCATCAAATTTAGCTGACGAAACGCATCCAGAGCCTGTTGATCTTCCACTGCCACATATTCAGCGCGTTTTGTGTCCTTTAACCATGCATGCTCAGGTCCCACACCGGGGTAGTCAAGGCCGGCAGATATGGAGTGTGTATCAAGAATCTGTCCATGTTCGTCTTCCATCAGGTAGGTCCGATTACCGTGTAATACACCAACCTCCCCGCGATTCAATGGCGCCGCATGCAATCCCGTGTCCAAACCTGTACCTGCAGCTTCAACACCAATTAGACGAACCTCTCTGTCCTCCAGAAACGCATAGAATAGTCCCATGGCATTGGACCCACCTCCAACGCATGCGACCAGGACATCTGGCAGACTACCGGTCTGGGCGAGACACTGCTGCCTGGTCTCACGACCAATAACTGACTGGAAATCACGGACCAACTTGGGGTAAGGATGCGGACCCGCCACAGTGCCAATGATGTAGTAGGTATCGTCAACATTGGTAACCCAGTCACGCATGGCTTCACTCATGGCATCCTTGAGTGTTTTGGAACCAGATGTTACCGGAGTGACCTCGGCACCTAACAGTTTCATTCTGTAAACATTTAAACTCTGACGTTCAATGTCCACGCTACCCATATAGACCTGACATTTCAACCCGAACCTGGCAGCAACAGTCGCCGTAGCTACTCCATGTTGCCCGGCACCGGTTTCAGCTATGACTCTTGATTTGCCCATATTTTTAGCTAACAGTGCCTGGCCGATACAGTTATTAATCTTATGGGAACCTGTGTGATTCAGATCTTCTCGCTTGAGAAAGATCTTCGCACCGCCTATATGATTCGTTAGTCGTTGCGCAAAATAGAGCGGAGATTGACGCCCTACATAATGTATCAAATCATTCTCGAACTCGCTGACAAAGTCATCGTCATTAGTTAATCGATTGTAGGTTTCTTCCAGTTCCTGTAGCGCAGCCATCAGAATCTCTGAAACAAACCGTCCACCATAGATTCCAAAATGACCGCTGGCATCCGGATAGGCGGATAGATTTTCATTGATTCCTGACAATGTTTTACTCATCTTCTGTCATACCTCTTACCATCTCCAGGAATAGCTTCATCTTGTTCGGA
>JASJXV010000057.1 GCA_030123805.1 Gammaproteobacteria bacterium | reverse complement strand
TGCTGTCTATTTGATGCGTATGGTCGTCTCCAATGGCAAATGGGCTGAGGAAGTTCCCAGGAACAGCGAGTATTCAATATCTTCCAACTTCCAGGCGCCATTGTCGACATCATAATAAGCGAAATCACTGGCATTCAGGCTAAAGGAAAGTGTTTTTACTTCTCCAGCGGCAAGAGATACCCGACCAAAACCCTTCAATTCACGGACATGGCGTTCCACTGACGAGTCGTTATACCCGACATACAGCTGTACCACTTCATCACCCTGGCGATCGCCGACGTTCTCTACATCCACCAGCACTGTTAGTTGATCCTTGGCATCACCGCCCTTTTCGACCTTTAGTTTACCTAGCCGGAATTGTGTGTAGCTCAATCCAAAACCGAATGGATATTCGGCAGCCTGCTGCTTCAGGTCCAGCAATCGATAACCATGATGGTATTCATAATTAATGTCGAGACTCACAATATCCCATTCGACCAGATGCGACATTTCTTGTGGGAAGCTTACCGGCAATTTACCTGACGGATTAACCTGCCCGAAAAGTATCTCCCCTATGGCAGTGCCACCTTCTCTCCCGGGATACCAGGCCATCAATAGTCCGACCACATCATCCACCCAATTGCGAACGATTAAGGCACTGCCTCCCTCCAGGACAACAATTGTCTTCTGACATAGCCGCGAGACTTCCCGAATCAGCTCTTCCTGATCGGGCGGCAAGCTCAGAAACAACCTGTCACCACCTCGGGCAAGTTGGCCATCTTCTGCTTCCTGCTGCTGCGTCGGGATAAATTCACCCTCCTCTTTATAGGTCAGCCCAGCCACGACTATCGCCACGTCGACTTGAGCGATTTTTTTCACCGCCCTATCATCCAGCTGATAGCTGTCGATGTAGTGAATATCCATTTTCGGTGCGGCAGCTTTTATGCCCTGCAACGCAGTTATTACATGAGACGATGTAACATAACTGCTACCGCGATCACCCAGGTTTTCCATATCTGCCAGAGATCCAATTACCGCGATCTTTTTCACTATTGCGCTATCAAGCGGTAACACCTTGTCGCTGTTTTTGAGTAACACCATTGACTTTCGAGCGACCTCCGCCGCAAGTTCAATATGGGCATCACATTCCACCACTGAAGTATCAACGACCGTGTCTTCATCCAGGCGAAATAAGAATTTCTGTCGAATGATTCGTCGCACCGCTGCGTCAATTGTCGCCTCGGTTAATTCGCCTGATGCCATTGCCGCAGAAAGGTTCTCATCGCTGAAGTGATACCCGGAAGGCATCTCAATATCCAGCCCCCCATTTAATGCAGGCGCCACGCTCCGGGTACCCAGAAACCAGTCTGATTCAACAAACCCCCTGAACCCCCAATCGTGTCTCAGTATTTTCGTCAAGAGTTCCGGATTTTCACTACAGTAGGTTCCATTTACCTTGTTATAGGCACTCATAACAGATGCCGCCCTGGATTCCACAACCGACCGCTTGAAGTGAGGCAGATAGACTTCGTGCAGCGTGCGATCATCAACATTGGCGCTCATCTCAAAGCGAGTGTTCTCGATATTGTTGATGGCAAAGTGCTTGGGGCTTGTCAGCACATGATTCTGTGCACCTGAAATAAAACTGACCGACATAGCGCCCATATGGTACGGATCTTCGGAATAGGTTTCCTGCGCCCGACCCCAACCGGGATGACGCAGCAAATTGATGGTTGGTGCAAGCACTACATTTCCGCCCCTGGCCTTGACTTCCAACCCAATAGCCTGACCGACACGTCGCTCGAGTTCGACATCGAACGTGGCTCCTCTGGCCATCGCGACTGGAAATGCAGTGGCTGTTCCTGCCCTGGCGCCTCGTGGTCCATCCACCATCTTGAAGGCTGGAATCCCAAGCGACTCTGCACCGCCGGAATAATACAAACCATCGATCGATTCCGGCTGTAAGCCTCTGATCTCGTTGAATTTCTGTGCAAGCGTCATGCTCGACAGGATCGCTTCAACCTTTTCGTCCAACGCCGGATTGTCGTTTTCAATGGCCTTATTGCCCGCATGTATGGCATCACTGTCAAAGGCCAATACGGTGGTCTTTGCTTGTCTCGACATCAGACCTCTCCTTTAATCAGCGCCATTCTGCACAGTTCCTTGGCATTAATATTCACACTTTTCAACTGTCAGGTCTGCAGGTTTTGTGCCATTGTCCCGCAATACAAAATCCTGCAGAATGTCACTTATCCGTTGATAATCAGGGCAAGCTACAGTACGTCCTGTACCCTTCTGGTTATAAATGAACCGGCACTTTTCAGCTACAGCAGCCAGGTCACGCAACTCATCAATCGTGATTTCTCGTTTTTCCGGCACTATCTCCGGCACGATCCGATTATTGTAGTCATCAATCAAGCGGCTACAATCTATCTGCCAGTGCTGTTCCAATTCAGTGCCTGACACCGGAATTCTTTCGTTACTTACATCGGCCGCACTGATAGCCAGAAACCAGACAGCAATGAGGATAGTCATCAAGTCAGTCTGATTTCAAAACCAGAGATTCTGCAACTGTCCGGCGACGCTCAGCTCCATAGAGCGATTCCACCAACGTCAAGGAAAACTCAAGCGCTGTACCCGCTCCCTGGCTGGTCACGCAGTTGCCGTCTATCACAACCGGACTGGTCGCATCCGGCACATCCAGAGCCGACCGAAACATGGGATGACCCGTCGCTTTCCTTCCTTCCAGCAAACCATTTCTGGCCAGGACCACCTCTGGAGCCGCGCAAATCGCACTGTAGTATTTGTTCTTGTCAGCCTGCTCTCGCAGTTTATCGATGAGTATCTTACACTGGCTCAACCGATCTGCTCCCGGCATGCCACCCGGGATTGCGATAAGATCGAAATCCTGATCAATACAATCCGATAACAGACAATCAGCCACTATTCGCGTTTGATGCGACGCGGTTATCTCCGTGCTCTCTTCAATGGACGCCAGAGTGACATTAGCCTCTGCCCGTCGCAGTACATCGACGATGGTGATCGCTTCCAGTTCTTCCGAACCATTTGCAATGGGAACTAAAACAGAAATACTCATATTGGATTCCTTGAAAACCTTGATATTAGTTAGTTCCCGTCCGGGAACTGATAAATTTGACCATTATTCACCACTCTTTGAATTAATAACGGGCTATAAAACAACCACATACGAAGGAACTAACTCCTGCGATCCTTGAATCCGGTGGACCGCATCCGGACAAGAATAAGTTAAATGAAAATCTCCGGCATTATCGCGGTATTTGCGCTTTCTAGCCTTTAAAACGGCGTTCAGGAAGCCCCTTTACGCCAAGACCCGTGATCTGGTACAAACCACCCGCCCCGGCCTCTAATGAGGTTCTATTACCCGAATCACTGATCGAGGTAACGTAGAGTATATCAAGGTCGGTGCCGCCAAACATGACACTGGAGGGAAGTTGAACCGGCATTGCTATTCTTTGTATGAGTTTTCCATTGGGATCAAAACATCCTATTTCCCCTGATCCGACCAGAGCAGCCCATAGATAACCTCTCTGATCTACTGTCGCGCCATCCGTGCCAATGTTCATAGCAGCCGCATCTACAAACACTCTCTTATTGGCAAGCCGGGTCGACTCCGGGTCATAGTCATAGGCAAGGATTCTTCGTCTGCCGTCATTAAAATAGAGGATTTTACCCGCGGGATCAAAGCAGGGACCGTTAGACACGATCACATCCTGCTCAAGGGTATCGACACTAAGGTCGCTATTTAACCGATACAGGGCACTGAGCGGTTTGTCCCTGATTTTGATGCCCATGCTACCGGCAAGGAAATTACCGTGACGATCAACTTTGCCATCATTGAATCGAGTGCGTGATTCTGCCTCTTCCAGTCGTCTGACCGGTTCCAGATCTCCCGTATCGAAATCAAGGAAGTGAAACCCGTCCATCAAACAAACGATAGCACCTCCCGAGTGCCTTAGAGCTAATGACCCGATCATCTGGTGAACGGGCCAGTTTAGAAACGTATTTTGCGATGGTGAATAGCAGTGAACGAGACCTGCCAGCGAATCCACCCAGTAAAGTAGACTTTCTTCAGGATCCCATACAGGCCCCTCCCCAAGTTTATTTTTTACGTCGCCAATCCGCTGTATTTTTATTGCCATTTCAATTCCTTAAATAGTGCCGTGGATTGGGTGAAATCAACTCAGGTCAGGTCCCATTTGACCTGTTTATGCCTGCTTTATGCTGCTGTCTCTATGCCCGCTTGGGGAAGTATTTAACTGGATTACCGTGACCACTACAAGCTGGCAAAGTGGCGGATAAAGCCGGACGATCCATTATCACACCCCGGATGAAATGGCAGAAACCTGAGCCAGCACAATTCCTTTATGACGAAGATGTAGATATCATGTGATTTCTGCAGGCATTACTAACAGGATCGGATATTTCTTTTATTCGCTCTTTGGAGAACTCAGGGTAGATTTGCGCTACATGATCAGGTTAAAACTCCAATGATATTCACAGGGAGAAAGAATGATGTCTTACACCATAAAAGACATACGTAACATCTGTTTAACCGGTCATGCCGGTGGCGGTAAGACGACACTTACCGAATCGCTGCTGCACACTGCAGGGGTAATTGTCACCCCCGGTACAGTTGAACGTGGGAACACAGTCAGCGATTTCGATCCATCGGAAAAGAAATCCGGTCACTCCCTGGTCACATCAATTTGCCATCTGGATCATGACAATATCCATATCAATTTGATCGACACACCGGGGTATCCGGACTTTTGTGAGCGATCTATCGCCATTCTGCCTGCGGTGGAAACCGCAGTGGTTGTTATTGACGCCCAATCCGGAATCGAATTGGTCACTCAAAGAGTCATGGAGGCGGCTTCTGCTCTGGATATGTGTCGTCTGATTGTGATTAACAAGATTGATGCCGAAGAGGTAAATTTATCCGCACTGCTGGAACAAATTCAGACCACTTACGGTCCAGAGTGCTTGCCATTGAATCTGCCTGCAGATGACGGTAAATCGGTCGCAGACTGCTTTTTCTCCCCTTCAGATCAGGACACAGATCTATCCTCCGTCAGCGATGCACACACACGGATTATTGAACAGGTAGTCGAAGTTAACGAGGAGTTAATGGAAGCCTACCTTGAACATGGAGATGATCTGGATCCGGCACAAGTGCATGATGCATTCGAACAGGCACTCAGGGAAGGGCATCTGATCCCGGTTTGTTTCACATCAGCTATAACGGGCGTGGGAGTCCCCGAATTACTGGAAATCATTGAACGGTTGATGCCGAATCCTATGGAAGCCAATCCGCCTCATTTTATGAAGGGCGAAGGTGAAAGCGTTGAGAAAGTGGACGTAAAGCCTGATCCTGAGGAGCATGCGATCGCCCACGTATTTAAAATCACTGTCGATCCCTATAAGGGACAACTGGCAATCTTTCGCATCCACCAGGGAACGATACAGACGAACAGCCAATTGTTTATCGGTGACGCACGCAAACCATTCAAGGTCGCTCATTTGCTGAAAGTCAACGGCAGTCAACACACTGACATTCCTAAAGGCATTCCGGGAGATATCTGCGCCGTCAGCAAGGCGGAGGATATACAATTTAATGATGTGCTGCACGACTCCCACAATGAGGACAATTATCACTTACGATCTGATGATATGCCACCTCCCATGTATGGACTGGCAATTACGCCCTCACGGCATGGCGATGAACAAAAAGTTTCTGATGTTTTCAACAAATTATTAGCAGAAGACCCTTGTTTGAGACTGGAACATAACCGCGCTCTGAATGAAACAGTTCTCAAAGGCATGGGCGAACTGCACCTGCGAGTTGTACTGGAAAAAATGCAGGATCATTACCATGTCGAGGTCGAAACCAGTCCGCCACGAATTGCGTACAAGGAAACGATCAAAGGCAAGGCTGACGGACACCATCGGCATAAAAAGCAAACTGGCGGTGCGGGTCAATTCGGGGAGGTATACCTGAGAGTTGAACCTCTGCCGAGGGGCGCCGGTTTTGAGTTCGTCGATAAAGTGGTTGGTGGAGCCATCCCATATCAGTATATACCCGCTGTAGAGAAGGGCGTGCTGCGGATGATGGAGACAGGCGCAATTGCAGGCTTCGAAATGCAGGACATTCGAGTCACGGTATATGATGGCAAACATCACTCGGTGGATTCGAAAGAGATTGCCTTTGTGCAAGCGGGCAAGAGAGCATTTATCGAGGCCGTACACAACGCCACACCGATAATCATGGAACCGATTGTAAACATGACAGTCATAGCACCGGCTGATTGCATGGGTGACATAAATGGCGATATATCATCCATGCACGGCATCATCAACGGCACTATTGCCCGTGGCAATGGTCGATTCGAGATTACTGCCCAGCTACCGCTAAGCGAGATCAGTGACTATCATTCCAGACTGAAGTCTATCACTGAAGGTGAAGGAACCTATACGATTTCATTTGACCACTATGCGCAGGTATCGCATGACGAACAGCAACGGATGGTCAAGGAGTTTAGTCCCCAACGCGATTAGTGATCGAACAGGCGTTGATTTACGGAATCTGTTAAGAATTATCCAGGGACCCTTAAATTTAACGCCGCGGTCAGAGATTCCTTGAAGTATCGATCTGTGTTGACCGGAATCTTTGCGCAGTAAAACATGATGCTGATCAGGACTTCGATTTCCCCTGTTTGCTAACATGCGAGGCAGCCACACCAGTTCTTGTCCGGAAAGCAGCAATGGAACTTGCCGGTCTTATCATAAGAGCCCTGCCAAGACACCTGCAGCGAGTTGAGACCAATCTTCTGGCTGTACCAGGAATTGAGGTCCATCACATCGATCCAGACGGTCGCATGATCGTTACCCTGGAACACAAAACCCACAAAGCACTTTCACACAGCATCAGTCTGCTGCAAAACCTGTATAGATTGTCACAAAGGCATTGCCCACGATCTTCCGCTCATGGATATGGATAAAGTAAACGCGGAGCTGGCTAAATACGGGGACTAATTCGAGGATCCGGAAATATTCGACTGATTTTCGCTGGAAATTCCGTTTTACCCGGTGCAAACAGCAAATCGCTCAGTATAAAAAAGTCACTGCATAGTGCCATCGCCGGGAGAATGTTATGGATATCGATACCAAAGAGTTGTTAGAAGAGGTTTGGAATACATCACTGTTCGATGCGATTTTTACCAGACGCTCACGCAGGGTTGGCTTTCTGTCCCAGAATATCTTGCTGACGGAAAATGCCATGGGACTGGGAGGTTGGCCATTTGGCGGATTTACAGCCATGATAGTCCTGGGTGGAACGCCCATGCATAAGGGACTCGGTTTCAGGTTCGAAACCGCCGAGCATGGACCTCTAGCGGGCTTCCCCTACCCAATTGGCAAAGATGGTTTATTCGAAACATCTCATCCTTACTATAAGGGTTCAATGGATGACGCGGTAGATGCCATAATAGAAAAGAAATGGGGCGACAAAGGGATCTTCAATCCGGAAAACGCCAGCGGCGCGCCATACAAAAAACCGGGTCAGATGGAACTGGGTATTCCCCGGACAGATGATGATATTGTTCAGTGCACTAAAGATATTCTGAACGCCGGGAATTATTCCTCACCACTCATACTCCACGCCTAACTCAGATACCCATGCAGTAATAAGCTCTGCAGGAGTAATATCAAAGTAAATATTCCTGGCTACAACATATTCCATCGGGGGTAGCCCTAGTTCTTCGGGATCCATCTCTTCCAGCTCGATCTGGTCTCTATTGACGTCAGCCCATTTGAATCTCTCACAACAAACATATACCGGTATATCACTTTCTCTGGCGGCCAAGGCCAATAAAGAGGTACCCGATTTGTTGACCACGGCACCATCTGACAGGATGCTATCAGCGCCGATAATTATTTTATCAGCTTGAGGAACCCACAAACCTATTTGCGCATCGGTAACGTAACAGGTTTCAATTTCAAGTGAGGACAGAAACTCGGCTAATAACAAGCCTTCATTTCCTGGTCTTGATTCAGTCACAATCGCCTTGACAGATCTTTCTCTCACAAGCGTAAAGACTCGTTTTATCATCGAACTCAGACTATGGGTCATCAAAACCTCGTTCTCATTGATGAGTTCCGCCACCTCTACAGCGGTTTGCTCCGATGCGTGTCTCGTATCCTCCTTAAGCTGACCCGCAATATTGATGACCGATTCACGGACATCACTCAATCGGGCCTTTCCAATGTGCTGGAATTGACGTTGAAACCCGTCCATCAGGTTGGCGATGGCAACCATGCTGGGTCTAACTGATCGCAACTCATCGATCAAAACCTGGAGATCCTGACAGAACTCGTCGACATTATCACCCTGCCATAATTCGGCTAAAGCTTGCAGGCCTTCGAGTGCCAGAACCGCCAATTGACTCGCACCATGCGTGCGATCAGCATCTATCTGGTTGACAATCTCGTAGCTTTGGTTATCCAATTTGTGCTCCTTCAGATCATCTATCAGCGGCGTATTCCAAAAGGCTGGCATGCAGGTTTTGTCCAGCAACTATATCAATCTGTTCTTGCAACATATCTGCCAATATCTGTTCGGTAGTCAAAGGGTTGGCCAGGATTGCTCTTAGCACATGGATCTCTTGCTTGCCATAACGATCAGGTTTTAGAATAGTCCTGGATACAAAGGACTTTCCTCTTTCTCTCTGTGCCTTCTGCAAAGACCGATTCAATCTATTTAGCTTCTCGTTCAGTAATCTGGATTCCGCTTCGCTGGCGGCGGTTAATCTGTCTGCTATCTCCGGTGCGACGTACCGATAGGTCAGGATATTGAGTTCCGGTTGAGTCATCAATTCAAAATGGTGATTCGCCTCTATCATCTGTGCAAAACCAGCAGCTTTCTCGATCCCCATATCGATGAGCAGTTGATAACCTTGACGCCCGATTATTTTCAGGCCGGAGTGCACCAGCATCGCCATGCCCGCCCTTGACCCCTCCAGAGTTAACGAACCCAGATCTTTTGAGCCCTCCCTGACAATATAGTTAGCATGTTGCACAATTTCTCTGGTCAGCTCGGGTTCCTTAAATACCACTAATCCCGCACCCATTGGCACATAAAGTTGTTTATGTGCGTCAATTGTAACGGAATCTGCTTTTTCTATGCCTTTCAACAGGTGCTTGTATTTGTTGGAAAACAGAGTCGGGCCACCCCATGCGGCATCAACATGATAATGACAACCCCAGGCAGCAGTGATTTCAGCAATTTTATCCAACGGGTCAACATTGCCTGTTTCAGTGGTACCGGCAATACCGACGACAGCAATGACCTTGACCCTCTCGCGATCCAGTCGGAACCAGTTTTTTCTCTAATGCAATAACATCTACACGGTTATGCGCATCCGTTGTTACCGGAATAATCTGATCCCTGCCAATACCTAACAGGTCTGCTGCTTTGATCAGGGAATAATGTCCCCGCTCCGAAACAAGTATTGCTGCCCCCTTGTACCCAAAATAATTCAGGGCTGCCATCAAACCCTCTTCTCGTATCCCGGTAAAGCTTCCGTCTGGCCTGAAGGCGTTGTTACGAGCCAACCACAATGCCGTCAGATTCGCCACAGTACCCCCGGAACAGAATGCACCGAGCGACTGACTGCTTTGATGCATGTTTTCAATATAGAAGGCATCCTCTGATGCATACACCAGTCGATGTAACATGGCGACAACCTGGCGTTCCAAGGGTGTGAAGGCTTTGGATGTTTCCGTTTTTACGACATTCTGATTCAACGCGATCATTATTTTCGACAAGGGCAGCATGAAGTAGGGGAAAACCGAGGTCATATGCCCGACGAAACCTGGCGATGCCGTATGGACTGACTCAGCAACCAACTTGTCGAGTAGAAACTCTACTTGTTCGGATACGAAGATGGGTTCTTCCGGGATGCAAAAGTCGGAAAAGTCGCGTTCGAGTTCTTCGATCCCTTTCTCACTGGCAACGATATTGTCTTGTAAAAAACCTAACAAATTATTGGAGATCTCTTCGTCTATGCGTGCAAGGGTCGATCCTGGTTGTTCAGAAACCGTGAAAATCTTAAACAGATTTGCTAAAGAAGCCTGCGCCAGTTTCCTATCTTGATGCCCTTGAGACACGATGTGGAGTTCTCTCTTATTGGGATAACAAGGATTAATTATATCGCCAAACCGCTGACTCTTGATCCTCTTGCAGGGTTGAGTTAACCACCAAAACCGAGAATAAACACCATCAAAACAGCGGGTGGAACAATATACCGAATCAGGAAGTGCCAAACAGAGAACAGTGTCTGATTTTCCATTGCCAGTTCATCGTGAGTGGACTCTCTGCGCATAATCCACCCGGCAAACAGCGCAATCATCAACCCCCCGACAGGCAGCATAAATTGATCAGTCATTATGGCCATAACGTCGTTGATGTTTCTGCCTCCAAAGAAGGGCAATGCGTTAAGTGGGAAAAACTCAGCAATACTGTTGTAAGAAAATATACTCAGAAAACTCAATAACCAGATGCCTGATCCGAGTATTATTCCTCCCTTGCGTCGAGAGATATCTTTGTTTTCTTCAGCCCACGAAACAAGCGGTTCCAGCAAGCCAACCATCGATGTGATAGCAGCGACTGCTAGCAGCAGGAAAAACATGATGGCGAACAGATAACCACCTGGCATGTCAGCGAACGCTAGCGGCAAGGTTTCAAAGATCAACCCCGGACCGCCGGAAGGATCCAAATGGTGCTGAAATACCAGAGGAAAGATAGCCAACCCGGCGAGTAATGCAACACAACTGTCTGCAAAGACTATGATCACAATTGAACGGCTGATGGAAACAGACCTGGGCAGATAGGCGCCGTAAGTCATCATACCAGCCATGGCGACGCCCACCGAGAAAAACGCCTGCCCTATGGCAACCAGAACAACTTTCGCACTGACTTCAGTAAAATCCGGCACAAATAGAAAATCTATCGCTGCGGTAAAATCACCCACCACCGAGCTGTAAATAACCAGAATGACTAACAGGGTAAACAACAAAGGCATCAAAATAGTCACGGTTCTTTCAATACCTTTCTGCACACCCGCGGCAACAATAAAGGCGGTTAATCCAAGTGAAATACCCGTCCAGAACATCATATCAAGCGGATTTGCCAGCACATTGGCGAATATACTCACAGAATCCGACTGATCGATTCCTGCAAACCGATTCACACCCGCTTTAAACAGATACTCCAGTACCCAACCGGTGACGACGCTATAGGTTACCAGGATAATAAACGCCGTTAGCATCGTCATGGCGCCTAACCAATGCCAGTTAGGATTTCTGCCCTCCTGCACCGCGACAACCCGCATTGACTCATTTGCACTCATGCGCCCCCTGCGACCGATTAACACCTCTGCCATCAGAATAGGGACACCGATAGAGAAGGCGCAAATCAGATAGATAACAACAAATGCGCCCCCGCCGTTCTCACCTGTCAGATAGGGGAACTTCCAGATGTTACCCAGCCCGACGGCAAAACCCACAGATGCCATGAGGAAACCAAAACGAGACGACCAGTTTTCGTGACCGGTAGAAATCTCTCCAGAGGCATGCATGAAATATTCCTTCTTGTTATTCTGAAACCCAGCTCATTGTCGCAATAGTAACAATTGTCTCCGTATGTTGTTAGTCAGTCCAGGTTAGGTCCCGCTATATTAGGCCAGCCTCCCAGGCACCGCAACATCACCCCTCCAGGGGAATGCAGTGATGCGAGACCCCAGGGGGAATTTAAATTGATCAACTGCTCATCAGCAACTAGAATTGGATTTTCAATCAGACCATTTATCGTTTCTCTTTCCTGACCCATGCTACTCAATACTCCATTGGACAGACGCCTGTGTATAGCACCTATGATGGGATGTACCGATCGACACTGTCGTGTACTTTTTCGGCTTTTATCTCCTGCAGTTATGCTCTATTCAGAGATGGTCACAACCGGCGCGTTAATACACGGTGATGCCGCTCGTTTGCTGAAACACAGCGCCATGGATGCACCTTGCGCCCTGCAACTGGGGGGCAGTAATCCTGACGAATTGGCTCTATGTGCCAGAATGGTCGAAGCCGCAGGATATCAGGAAGTAAACCTGAATGTCGGATGCCCCAGTGACCGTGTCCAGTCTGGTGGAATAGGCGCTTGTCTGATGGCATCACCTGATCTGGTGGCTGAATGCGTCCACAAAATGCAGCAGAATATTGCTATCCCGGTGACAGTCAAAAGCCGAATCGGTATTGATGATAAAGACAGCTATGAATTTTTCTCCCGATTTGTCAACCGCGTTGCAGATGCCGGTTGCAAGGTTTTTATCATTCATGCGCGTAAAGCGTTCCTGGAAGGTCTCAGCCCGAAAGAAAATCGTCAGATTCCACCTCTCAGGTATGATTATGTCTACAAAATCAAGCAGGATAGGCCGGATTCGGTTTTTATTCTGAACGGCGGCATCAAGCGTTTAAATCAGATATGTGAACCACTCAGAAAAACTGACGGCATAATGGTTGGCCGTGAGGCTTATCATAATCCGTGCTTTGTATCTGAGCTGACGTCCCAAATCCTGGATACTCACAGCGAGCAACCGGACAGATTTGCCATACTGGAACAATACCAGGATTATCTGGCAAGAGAACTCGCCAGCGGTGAGCCGCTTCAGCATGGGGCGAGACACCTGTTGGGGCTCTTCCAGGGAATGCCCGGTGCAAAAAAATACCGCCGCTATCTGAGCGAACATATCTATGCTCCGAACGCTGGTATTGATACCATTACCCAGGCGGCGAATCTACTGCATCGAACCGACTTCATTGAGCAAGCACCTCATGTTAAATAAAATCAGACTCTTTTTTGAATCCAGAATGAATGTCCGGGAAACAGACTCGCTCGAGGAAAAGGAAAAGGGCATTCAACTGGCCACGGCGGCGCTGCTTATTGAGCTTATCAATGCCGATACAGAGATAGACAGACTGGAATGGGAATCAGTAAAGGATGCCCTGCAGCAGACGTTTGTGCTGGACAACAAGGCACTACAGGAACTGATCTCATTAGCACAGGTAACCGTAATAGAATCAACGGACCTGTATCAATTCACCCAGCTAATCAATAAACATTACGAATATCGGGACAAGCTGACCTTGCTTGAATGCATGTGGCGGGTAGCTCATGCGGATGGCAGGATTGACAAATTTGAAGAACATCTCATCAGAAAAATAGCTGGCCTCATCCATGTTGCGCATGCGGATTTTATTCGGGCAAAACAGAAAAGCCGTAATTGACATACCACGGCTAATGAACAGTTGAGCTTTCCTGCTCCCGTTGCAGAGCGACTACCAGGTCTCTAAAAGTGTTCTGATTGTCTTCATTAAGTTGCATCAGGACCTGATGTGCTTCCAATACTTTTTTCCTTAAATCTTCTTCCGGCATGTTCTTGAAGGGTACTTCTCCCATCTTTACTGTCGATTCCAAAGGTTCCCTGATTATGAGAAATACCTGGTCAAAACCCATGCTCAACAAGATGCGTGTAATATCGTCATTTGTAGAAACGATGGTAGGCACTATACCAAACGAATCCTGGGCACCAATCGATATTTTTGCGAGGAATCCCAGCGAAGTGCTATCAATTCCCTTTGTTTCGGTCAGATCAATGATGACCGATTTAAAATCTTCCGTCTCTAATAGTGAGGTCAGGAAAGCGTCGATAGTAGGACCGAGGGTCACTCGTACATCACCTACGAATTTCAAAACATGAACTCCGTCTTTCTCCGCAACCAGCAGTTTACCATTAGCCATTATGCAGCCCTTGCAATAGTAAACAGTGCTATGTCGTCCGGTGCGTCCTTTACAACACCTAGACCCAGATGATCTGAAAGCGATCCGACCGTGCAAGTACCATCTTCCACTAGCCCCAGCAGAAAATCTTCCTTGGCTTTGAGAGTTTGTTGCTGCATGACGTCGAAAATACCATCTGAAAACATCACCAGGGTAAATTGTGAGGGTAGTTCCAGCACATTTGTTTCATAGCTCGGGTTTTCGTACAAGCCCAATGGCAGCCCACCAATTTCCAGAAATTCGGTCTTCTCCTTACTGCTAAAAATAGTTCCCGGAAAATGGGCGGCATTGCTGTATTCCAGTACACCCCTATCGACATCGACGATACCCATAAACATTGTGACGTGTTGTGCCAGTTCACTGCTCAGCAATTCCTGATTGAACCACTCCAGTATGGCGGCTGTACAATTCAGACCGAGTCGCTCATATTCCCGACTCAATCGCTGAGATAAATTCTTCAGTAGTACGGTGACGAATGCTGAGGATGCACCGTGGCCTGATACATCAGCGATATAGAATAACAACCGATCATCCGCGAATTTGAAGTAATCAATAAAATCGCCACTCAATATTACCGAGGGGATGATTTTGTGTGTAAAGGTGACATCACCCACCTTATAAGGCGATTTAGGCAGCATAGCCAGTTGCACCTCGAAACCTGCTCTCTGGTCACGTTCGAGCACACGCAAACTCTCTTCAAGCTGCTGATTAAGTCCCGCAAGTTTCTGCCCCTCAATCATTCTGGTGCTTCTTTCTTTGCTGAGCCTGAGATTCTTGGCTACTATGTGATCGAGTAATGCATAGTCAGCGATCGGACTTATCAGGTAGTCATCTGCTCCTTTCACTAAAGCCGGTTGAACCAGTTTTGTATCGCTGAACTGGGCAATGGCAATAATTGCTACATCCGGCGCACTTGTCTTAATCGTTTGAATGAATTCAGATGAATCAAGCAAAGAAGTTGAATTCCACAGGAAGTAAATAATTAGATCAGGACTCAGATCTTGAATTTTGGTGAGACACGTTTCTTCAGTGGTGACCAGGGTTGATCTCAGTCCACTGTCCACAAGGTAATTCATTACCTCTTTGTGGGTGTCTTGATCTGAAGCGCTCAGAGCAACGATCAGAAGTTCACCGCTTCCCACATTCATTAGTATTTCTCATATTGCCAGTAATAAACCTTGTTACCCAGGGTATTGAAAAGAGCTTTTAAAACAACAGATTAACAGAGCTATTTAATCCAATACCTAACCATTACCAATGGTTCGCGGCAGACTTTAACCCCTCTATCAATCATGCGCAAGCAGATTATGGATAAATTGACCTCATTGTAAGACGAACGGCACTTTGCTAAGGAAAATCGTTAGTTAATTCCAGCGAACCTTACCTTTCCAGTCTGATAATTTTCGCCCACTGTTTATCCAATCGTTGTGATGATACGGGTACTTGTGTGCCAAGGGACTGCGCAAAAAGAGAAACTCGATATTCCTCCAGCATCCAACGATAGGTCTGTAATTCATCAGTCAAAGCGCATCCATCAGTATCGGCAACTTCTGTTTGATAGAGTTCCCAGTAGTGAGCCACTGCCTGCGCTAATTGCTGATCACGTTTCCGGTCGCCCGGAAGTCGCTCGAGTCTCTGTTTGATGGCTTTAAGATATCTGGGTAACTGGCGGAGCCACAGAAATGGTATGGAATGCATAAATCCAACTGAGATTAGATTAACCAGTTGATGATTAATGTCGCTAACAGCCGCCGAATATGCAGGCTTCCGCGAGTAATCTTCAAGCTTCACACGCACTTCATGATAAGCACTTAAAATCCGGTCCATGAGTCGGGAAACCTCCTCGGCAGTGAGCATCAGATCCTTTTTTCTCAGAATTCTCTGATCAAAAGACTCTCTGTCACTCGGCAAAGACAATCCTTCAACAAATACATATCTGAAAATTGCACTGACTATGCCTCTCTGCAACTCTTCTCGAGAACCTATAGATGAGTAATAGAGTGAGTACCGATTAAATCCAGGAAGGTTCTTTCGCACGTATCGAACCTGTTGCGGCAATTCAAAAAGTATCAAACGCAACAATCCATGCTGTGATAGAACACGGGCTTTAAGCGGGTTATCGAACAGCTCGATTGCGACCGTATCGACATGGTCTACCAATGCAGGGTATGCACGAACCTTTACACCCGCTTGCTCGACTTCGACGTATTCGGGTAGCTTGTCAAAAGTCCAGCCCGTCAAATCCCTATTTTCAATCGCCTGAAATTTACCGGATTTAAAACTAGCGGCAGATTGAGATGCGAATTTCTGCTTTAACTCAGCCAATTTTCGACTCGCACCCAACTCCTGCCCCTGCTCATCCAATACACGAATATTCATGACCAGGTGATTTTCCAACGCGGCTTTGTTCCAGGCATCCGGAGGAATAACTACCCCGGTCATACGTTTTAATTTCTCGGCAAACACATCCACCAGTGACCGACCATCAAACTTCATGTCCGCTATCGCTTTGTCTACATATTCCGGTGCAGGTACGAAATTTTTTCGCAACGATTTAGGCAGGGATTTCAACAGGCCCATGCATTTCTCGCGTAGAAATCCAGGCACCAACCATTCCAACTGGTTCTCAGGCAACTGTTGCAGTAGACTCACAGGCACATTCACGCTAACACCATCATCCTGGTGTTGCGGATCAAAGTAATAATCGAGTTCTAAAGAAACGTTTTGCCATTGCAGCTTGTCCGGATACGCCGTATCAGAAATAGGCGTCGTATTTCTCAACAGATAATCTCTCGACAGATATAATCGCCGGGAATCCTGCTGCTCTGTCTTTTTCCTCCACTGATCAAATGACACCTGAGCATAAATATCGGCTGGCAGCATTGCATCGTAAAACCGGTACAGAACCTGTGCATCGACCAGAATATCTCGCCGACGGGTCTTGGCTTCCAGGCGTTCGATCGCTTCGACGAGATTTGTGTTATGTAAATAAAATGCTGCTCGCGTATTTAACTGCATTTCAACAAGAGCTGATTGAATAAATATCTCTCTGCTAATTGCTGGATCAATGGATCCGAAATCGACTTTCCGTCCACTAGCAATAATCAATCCATACAGAGTTACCTGCTCGTAGGCGATGACCTGGCCTCGTTTCTTTTCCCAATGCGGTTCTGACCAGGTTCGATTGACTAAATGACCTGCCAACGACTCTACCCATTCGCACTCAATGCTTGCCACAGTTCGGGCATAGAGCCTGCTGGTTTCTACCAATTCTGAACAGACCAACCATTTAGGCTGTTTCCTGAACTGAGATGACCCGGGGAATATATGAAATTTTCGATTGCGGCAACCCTGGTACTCGCTGTCCTGATATTTGTTACCAATATGACCCAGCAGCCCCGAAAGCAGTGCTTTATGTACCGAGGCGTAATCCGCAGCAACACTATTTTCACGGTAACCCAACTCTGCGCAGAGCAGATGTAATTGGCGATGAACGTCCCGCCACTCCCGCATGCGAACGAATGACAGATAGTTTGCCAGGCAATATTTTCTCAATTTGTTCTGTGTGAGCGCCTGTCGTTGTTCCTCATATTCGGTCCACAAAACCAGTAGCGTCATAAAATCTGATTTTTTGTGCCAATATATCTTGTGTGATTCGTCTGCAGCGAGCTGATGATCGTGGGGTCTCTCGCGCGGATCCTGAACTGCCAGTGCACTGGCAATGATTAACAGCTCTTTCAGGCTACCCAGTTTTTGCGCTTCAATTAACATTCTGGCCAATCTAAGATCAATCGGGATTTTAGCCAGGATCCTGCCAATTTCAGAGATCTGTCGCTTGGCGTCGACAGCTTCTAATTCCTGTAACAGCTGAAACCCATCGTTAATCTGTCTGCTTTCGGGTTTCTCGAGAAACGGGAATTCCTCGATGAGACCGAGCCGAAGCATTAACATCTGCAATATTACCGATCCCAGATTGGTGCGTAGAATTTCAGGATCGGTAAACTCCGGGCGGGCGTTAAAGTCATCCTCGGAATACAGTCGTAGGCATATGCCATCGCTTATCCTCCCGCATCGCCCCTTGCGCTGATCTGCGCTGGCTCTGGATATTGCCTCAATGGGCAGTCGCTGCACTTTTGAGCGATAACTGTAACGACTGATTCTTGCGAAACCCGGATCGATTACATAGCGAATTCCTGGCACGGTGAGAGATGTCTCAGCCACATTGGTAGCAAGTATAATGCGCCTGCCTTTGTGACTCTGAAACACACGATTCTGTTCAGCCATGCCTAACCTGGAATAGAGAGGCAAAATTTCGGTATTCGGCAACCTTGCTTTTCGCATCAAATGGGATACTTCTCGAATCTCACGCTCACCTGATAGAAACACCAGCACGTCACGACTGCTTGCCTTCCCGGAACGATCGAGAGCTTGTATCTCTGCCATCGCACGCATGATTCCCTGATACATTAATTCATCAGCATCGCGACTGGATTGATCTTTTGCCAGTTCCAGAGGTCTGTACAAGACTTCAACCGGATAGGTCCGACCTGATACTTCAACCACAGGAGCATCATTGAAGTGGTTAGAGAATCTTTCCAGGTCAATGGTCGCAGAGGTGATAATCAGCTTCAGATCTCTGCGTCTGGGCAACAGACGTTTGAGATATCCCAACAAGAAATCGATATTCAGACTTCGCTCGTGAGCCTCATCAATGATCAAAGTGTCATATTTTTCAAGAAATGGGTCCTTCTGTGTTTCCGCCAATAAAATACCATCGGTCATAACCTTTAAAAGCGTCTTGTCACTGGACTGGTCGGTAAATCTGACCTGGTATCCCACCTCGTCCCCAAAAGAAACCTGCAGTTCTTCTGCAATACGATTGGCAACAGTGCGTGCAGCCATCCTGCGGGGTTGCGTGTGGCCAATCATTCCCTTTACCCCGCGCCCCATGGACAGACAGATCTTTGGAAGTTGAGTTGTTTTTCCGGATCCTGTTTCCCCAGCGAGAATGACTACCTGATTATCACGGATGGCATTCTGAATATCTTCCACTCGAGCGCTAATCGGCAATTCTGCGGGATACTCAATTTTCGGTCGCGAATCGAATCTGCGGTTTGCTAGAGAGATGGATTTCTGCATAGCAGTGTGCAGTTTATCTACTGCCCGGGAATCAATTCGGTCTTTTGTTGCAGCTGACCTGAACTGCTTGAGCTTCTGACGGAAACCGAATCGATCTGCAATCATGCACTGTGGCAGCTGTTTTTCGATGCTTTTGAGTGGGTCGTTCACAACGGTGATTCAATGCGGTTGTCGGATTCGGTGTCGGATTCGGTGTCGGATTCGGTGTCGGATTCGGTGTCGGATT
>JASJXV010000168.1 GCA_030123805.1 Gammaproteobacteria bacterium | reverse complement strand
GACGAAGAAGGTGACATTGCACATGCCCAATGACAAACCTCATCCGCTGCTAAAGGCCGAAGAAAAGCGCAGCTGAGCTGTGATCAACACAGAGGGGTCAAATCTATTGATAATGCCTTTTAAATCTGTGGATAGGGATCCATTCTGAGAGATGAGCACTTTGTCGATGGTATCTGAGGTAAGCGGGATGAAGTTTACGAAAAAACATCGCATGCAGAAAAACAACAATTCAGACCGAGTAAAACTATGATTGTTGGGCCATCAGCGATTATTACGGGCTATCCCATTTGTAAATTCACCAGCCTAATAGAGGAAGATGGGGGGGTAAGAACCAGCCAAGAAAATTTGCCATGTATCTGACTCAACTCATCGGTGGACGTCGGCTTACTGGAATCGCATAAGCATTTCGGTTAAAACATTATGCTGGAGCTTCAAATGCGATCCATATGATAAATGGGGAGATGGAAGTGGATGTTAGAATTAGTCGATTCGTAAATGGTATTATCAATAGATTTGACCCCTATTCCTACCTTTCCCTCTATTCCCACTATTCTCTATTCCTGGAGGGCGCGTTGCAGCCCCACACGATATTAATCGACTGAGTCACATCTCTCAATAATTGTTGCATTAGCGGTACCGCCACCTTCGCAAATCGCAACCAGCCCGTATTTCCCACCGGTACGTTCAAGTTCATGTACCAGAGTGGTCATCAGCTTGGCGCCTGTGCAACCCAGTGGATGACCCAATGCCTGTGCTCCGCCGTTGACATTCAATTTATCCATATCTGCATTCATTGCCTGAGCCCATGCTAAGGGTACAGAACCAAACGCCTCATTTACTTCATAGAGATCAATATCGTCAAGGGTAAGACCAACCCTCTCAAGCGCTTTCCGGGTGGCTGGAATTGGACCTTCAAGCATGATAACGGGGTCTGAACCTACTACAGCCAATGAATGGATTCTTGCTCTGACGGGCAAATTGTATTTTTTCACGGCAGCTGCACTGGCAATCATTATTACCGCCGCACCATCACTGATCTGACTTGATGTGCCCGCTGTAATCACACCATCTTCAGCAATTGCATTCAAGCCCTGCATGCCTTCAAGGCTGGATTCAAAGCGTATGCCTTCATCAACTGTATGCATCTCTTGACTGCCGTCTTCGAGAGTTACTTCAATGGGCATGATCTCATCCTTGAAGCGTCCCTCTTTGGTCGCAGCAGCTGCACGCTGGTGGCTGGCCAGGCCGAATTCATCCAGCTGTTCACGGGTGATGTTGTATTTCTTGGCAAGCAGCTCAGCACCCATAAATTGACTGAATTGAATGCCCGGATATTGCTCCTCCAGCCGCTCACCCTTGGGAACGCCACGACCCAGCTTTATACCATCCATAACAGTTGCTCCCATGGGTACCGTGCTCATGGATTCCACACCACCGGAGATCACAAGATCCTGTGTACCGGACATCACAGCTTGTGCGCCGAAGTGAATTGCCTGGAGAGCAGAACCGCACTGACGATCAATTGTGGTGCCGGGTACTTCCAGAGCCAGCTTGGATGCCATGCTGACATTGCGTCCGATATTTCCTGTTTGCGCACCGGCTTGCATAACACAGCCGAATATCACGTCATCCACCTGATCAGTCGGGACGCCCGTTCTGTCAAGCAGTTCATCGATTACGGCAGCACCGAGATCAATCGGGTGTATGCCACTCAAACGACCATGATTTTTACCCGTCGCTGTACGTACAGCTCCTACGATATATGCTTCACCCATAAGGGCTCTCCTTTTGCAACGATTCGGTTTTTTACTTCAGTTAATTTGAAGGGCTGCATGATAACCTAATCTACAAGCACTAAAAAGAGCGCCCGCTTTCTTGCAACACAAGAAGAAAGACGCCCGGGATCAGGCGTCTTTAATATTCGGTCCTCACTCTGATACTTAGAGAATATAACCTCGCTCATCGTGCGCCGCCAGGTCCAATCCCTGCGCTTCCTCTTCCTCATTTATCCTCAATCCGATAATCAGGTCAATCACTTTGAGAATCACTGCACTGACGACTCCTGTATAGATAACTGTTGCCATCACGCCAATGAATTGCGACGTAACTTGCGCCCCCATGGTCGCATTTACGTCAGCAAAACCTGCTCCGCCAAGAGCTTCCGCTGCGAAGACTCCTGTTAGCATGGCTCCAATTATGCCACCGATGGCATGCACACCAAACACATCCAGAGAGTCATCGTAGCCGATAACTCGTTTCAACTTTGTAGCCGCATAAAAGCAACCCACACCCGCAGCCAAACCGATTGCCAAAGCACCCATGGGACCAACAGCACCTGAGGCAGGTGTAATAGCAACCAGGCCAGCAACAGCACCCGAAGCAATACCCAAAACGCTGGGCTTGCCATGCAGGATCCATTCTGCAAACATCCAGGTCAATGCCGCTGTTGCTGCGGCAATCTGGGTGACAGCCATCGCCATTCCGGCGACGCCATTTGCTGCAAGTTCACTACCGGCATTAAAGCCGAACCACCCTACCCATAACATCGATGCGCCCATGACGGTCAATCCGAGATTGTGCGGCGGCATCTGTGTGCCGGGATATCCTTCTCGTTTGCCTAACATAATCGCTGCCACCAATCCGGCAATTCCGGCATTTATATGCACCACTGTACCGCCTGCAAAATCCAGGACGCCCAAATCACCCAACCATCCGCCACCCCACACCCAGTGACAAATGGGTGCATAAACCAGAGTCAGCCACATGCCCATAAACCAGAGCAATGCTGAGAACTTCATTCGTTCAGCAAAAGCACCGACCATCAAGGCAGGCGTAATCACCGCAAACGTCATTTGAAAGGTCATGAAAACTGTTTCAGGGATCGTGCCAATTAACGAATCTACAGTTACGCCAGCAAGAAACATCTTGCCCAATCCACCGACAAATAAATTCGCGACACCGCCATCTTCGAACGCCAGGCTATAGCCATAAATCACCCAGAGGATCGTCATCAACCCGGTAATGGCGAAACATTGCATGAAGATGGACAGCACATTCTTGCTTCTGACCATGCCTGCGTAGAAGAGCGAGAGTCCGGGGATCGTCATGAACAGCACCAGGGCTGTAGCTGTCAACATCCAGGCAGTGTCACCCGCGCTTAGCGTGTCTTCTGCGAATGCGTAACCAGGCAATACTGAGACAAATACTGGCCAGAGCAAAATCAACCTCTTTCCGTGCTTCGATAATTTCATTGGATTCCTCCTGATATGGGTCGTTACTTCAAATTCAACCTGACTGTCATTTCTTATTCTCCAGTCTTTTCCCTGTCTCGATCTTACCTGGAGCCAGGCTTTTAACTCCCTGGAAATGATCAGCCTAAAGATCACGACCTTAAACTGCACAGGCCATGCCAATCCGCTAAAACCCGCTAATCTCCTCTAATTCTTTCCGTTCGAGTCAAACAGGCAAGGGAAATGATGCTCTTGTTGCACCAAGGTGGAACCATAAGCACCCGTGTTGGCACTATCCTGGTGCACTATTGTGTTTCGTGGCACCCGAACGAGCCCTGACGCAACGTCGCTGGTATAATTGACCTTATGTGGCAGCGGCGACTCCTTCGCCTGGCATTTAAATCAATCCGATATGATGAGCGAAGATCCTCCTGACTGGTTCCTGCAAGCTATAAATACCCCTTATACCGATCGATGGATTGATGTCGACGGCTGCACGGTGCATTACCAGATCTGGTCTGCAGACAAGGAGGAACTACCCGGGTTACTGTTTATCCATGGACACGGTGCCCACGCCCACTGGTGGGATTTTATCGCCCCGGCTTTTATGCACCAGTACCGAGTAGCCGCGCTGGATGTGAGTGGTGCCGGGGACAGCGGTCACAGAACTGTGTATCGTACCGAACAGTTCGTAGAGGAAATCATGTCAGTAATCGAGGATGCAGGATTTAGAGATAAATGTATCCTTGTAGGACACAGTTTTGGCGGCCGCATGGCCCGTTTCGCGGGTTACTATTACCCGGACAGTTTCTCCGCTATCGTACTTGCCGATTCCGCTATCGGTCTGCCGGGAAGAAGATCTGTGTTCAGGATACCCGATCAGACGCAAAGACCGACTCGACTTTATGCGTCGAGAAAGGAAGCCGCCAGACGATTTCGATTGCGTCCCCCTCAGCCCTGTGAGAACAGGTTTATTGTCGACTATATAGCCGATCATTCGGTCAAGGAGGTGGCAGGTGGTTGGTGTTGGAAGCTGGATCAAAGAGTTTTCTCAAAAATGACAGATCTCTCGGCCACTGACCCCGGAGACATGCTAAGAAACATGCAGTGCCCAGTTGCCATCATCTATGGCGACAAGAGTCGCTTCTTCACTGAAGATGTTAAAGCCCATGTGGTTTCGCTGGTAGACAAAGACCATGCGATATCCATAAAGGACGCACATCATCACCTGTTCCTGGACCAACCACTGCAGTTCATTTCGGTACTACGAAACTTGTTGACCTCCTGGCGCAACAGCGAATTTTCTATGCAGCAGCCTGGTGGCGCTTAATGCTGTTGGGAGGTGATGCCATCGACGGAGCGACGCAGCGTAAGTTTACAGTTTGTCCAATTGATCAATTAAACTGGCTATCCTCTCCTCCATGTCAGCTATGACTTGCTTGGATACATGGACGGACAGGGCTACTGCGCGATTAGCACCGATACTCCTTAATCCTTTTTGGATTGCCAACGCATTTTCTTTCGCTTCTTGAACTTTATTATCCATATCTATTACCTGTTGCCGGAGCTTAATTTCGGGCCGCAATAATACTATATGACACACGGTGTAATCCAACAGGGATTGTTAATCGATATCAGTAAAGAGATTTGAAAGGAACCGATACTTTTCACTAAAATGGGGAACTTGTGAATAGTGATTTTTTCCGAGAAATGCAAATGAATTTACCGAGTGGTAACGCGGATCATCAGATAACCATTGAATACAAGGGAGTGCAGATAGGCTTGCTTATTTCGGCTACGCCTGCGATCGCTCTCACGATAGGTGGTATTGTCAGAGCAGGGAAGCAGTCCACAAACCGTTCGGATGTATTATTGAGCCTTAGCTCATCGGTTCAGACTGATTATGAGTGGCACGAATTCATTGAGGTTTCTGCTTTCTTCACAGAGAGGGAAGTTCAGATCAAAATATCTGCTAATAAATCCAACCTGTTTGAGGAGACAATCACACTGTGAAACTCGTTAAAGATCACCTGGATATTGGGTTACAGACAAATCGATTGACCGATTGTAGAGGAGAAACTTAAATGACATTTTTCATATTTGTTACATTGATTATCATAACGGTCCTGTTGTGGAAGTTGACCAATTTCATACCCGATCTGACTTTCCAGATAACGGAACTGCAATCAGATCTTGCGGCAATCAGATCCGCGATCGAAAACAGAACGAAAGAGTGATTCCTGACAGCATAAGCTGAAAACAATGACCAGCTGCACAGGCTGGATAAATTAAGAGGTTCATGTGAACACGCCCCCTGAAACCGGTATTCCTGAAGCAGAAAAACTACCATTGTCACCTGGCTCAACCACCTCAGACAGTCTGGATCAGGAGAGGTGGTCGAATGTGAACCATCCAGGAAACGATAGCCGCGATTGGCGCATCTGGCTTGGGTTGGTACTTACTTTTACCTATTTGATCATCATCGGTATCTATGTCTCCGGAGTCATTGGCTGGCAGAATTTCTTTCGTGAACCCATTGAGCTGGTAGGCTCCTTTCTGGAGGGTGCATTTGCTCCGCTGGCATTTCTCTGGCTGGTGATCGGTTACTTCTTGCAGAAAAAGGAACTGACGCTGAATACTCAGGCGATCAGTAAACAAAACGAAGTAATCCGGCAATCAGCAGAGCAAGCCGTGATCCAATCTCGTTCCATCGCGGCGACTGAATTGCATGCCAGAAAGGAATCTTTTCTTAAGATAGCGGAGAGTGTAAAACAGCAGCTCGGTGCGATTATGGGATTTCTCTATATATCCAGTCAGGGTGCTGCGGGTGCTGGCCTGGTACCCGCAGAAAGAATCTCCGAACTATGGTCTTCCATGAGCGAAAGGGATCCTGAAATCTTCTCCCGACAGATGCTAACGATCCAGTTTGCCCATGGCGAGCGATATGCCTACAAGCTGTTTTTTGGGACAC
>JASJXV010000250.1 GCA_030123805.1 Gammaproteobacteria bacterium | reverse complement strand
TGCATGCAGGATAGCGGCAGGTCTTGTCGCGGCTCAACAGGGCGCGTTTCAAGTGTGGGGAAACGACCCTGCGTTTTCTGCCCACATTGAGTGGGTCGCCATTTTCATCTTCGGTCACAGCAACCAGGCTACTGTCGCAGCCAAGGCGGCGAACGGATTCTATGGGCAACTTACCCGAACCTGAAATGACCCACAGATTTTGTTGAAGAGGCATTTATTTAAGGACAGGATGACATCACCAATCTAAGTAAATCGGATACGCTTTTCTAATGCCGCAGGACTTAGCATCGCTCGGCGACGGCGTAGCGTTCGATCCCGTGGGCCGAGTTGGTATCGACGTCCGATATCACTGTCCAACCAGTATTATTGATGTAACCAGGTAGATCCTCGCTGCTCACGGCGGATTGAAATGGTTCACTAATTATGCGCAATATCATCTGGAGAACCTTGCGATCCTCGGGAATCGCGTGTGAGAATGAGATCCGGCTCCCAGATGTTGTGCAAGCTGCCGCTTCACTGAACAGACTGCGCACCTCTTCGTCCTTCAGGTACTGAAGGAAACCCTCTGCCACCAACACCGAGAGTTGCGTGGTATCCCAACGATCATCATTCGATAACACATTCGAGAGGGTGCTCGCGCTGAGATCGGCCGCGATCTGAACCATGTTATCTGGCTGCCCCACCAGAGCAACACCTTTTGCCTTTGCTGCTGATGTCGCAGGATGATCAACTTCGAAAAATTGTACATCGGGGTATTGCGGCGCGAGCCTCAGGCAAAGCGTGTCGAAACCGGCACCCAACACCAGCACCTGTCGAGCGCCGGCCTCGATAGCTAGCTCAACTTGTTGATTCATGAAAATCTTGCGGTGGCCGAAACCCTCCCACTGCCCCGGCATAATGCGGTCCTGTATTTCGTAGACACTCACCATCCAGGGTTTCTTGGACGCACGCATTAGACCGGGCCCATAACCTGGCGACCCCGAGGCCAGCAGCAGTTGCTCACTGATTTCCACCAGATCCGGTGGAAGCCGTTTCGCCCAATCGGCCTTACTACTCAGCGTGATATTACCAAGGGCAACCTTGAGTGCTGTTTGGCTGATTCGGTCTTGTTTCATAACTGATAACTTACTATTAAAAAAGGGGTATCCGCTCTATTTTCTCTCACACAATAGCCACTCCTGATCTCAGAAATAGTATGTCACTAAACTGACATTCAAGCCAATGTTTGCCCTGCTCAATAGCCAGTAATTGTAGGTTTTGTATCCCTGTGCATTGGAGAATTGGGGGCAAGGTGGACCTGGCCGGGCCGACAAACCGATTGAATAAATCGGATACCTTTTGATACCTTTTTTGACCATATCAGGATCAAAGAATTATGGCAGTGCGATAGAATTCATGGGTGTGATATCCTTGTTCTGGACAAACATCCATTCAAGGAGCGGTGAATGGCTTCAGCCAAAAGGACCAACATCCTATTCATCCTCACCGACGATCAGGGTGTCTGGGCAGCGGGTTGCTATGGCAATTCGGAAATCCGTACACCGAATATCGACCGCCTGGCAGCAACCGGCGTGCGGTTCGAAAACTTCTTCACGACCATCCCCGTATGCTCTGCCAGCAGGGCCTGCTTTCTTACCGGGCGGATTCCGTCCCAGCATGGTGTCCATGATTTCCTGACGGGCAAGGCTGATGTTGGTGACGATGCGAAATCCTTCCTCGACGATGAGATCTGTTACACCGATATCCTGTCCCAACACGGCTGGACCTGTGGTCTTTCCGGCAAATGGCACCTGGGCAACAGCACTCTGGCCCA
>JASJXV010000249.1 GCA_030123805.1 Gammaproteobacteria bacterium | reverse complement strand
CCTTTATGTAATATAATCCAACAACAACGACCAAATCCCCCGGGATGACAAATTGCAAAACCTCTACTTGTCAAATGCAAACCTGAAAACAACGATCGAACGATCCAATGAACTCGTCTCCTGGGACCTGACCCAAAAACAGTCCTGCGATATCGAACTAATCCTGAACGGCGGCTTTTCACCCTTGCAAGGTTTCATGAACAAGGCAGACTATGAATCCGTCCTTAACAATCAGAGCCTTGCTAACGACGCCTTCTGGCCGCTGCCCATAACCCTTGATGTCACCGAACAATTCGCGGCAGATCTGAAACCCGAACAGGAAATCGCCCTGCGCGACCCGGAAGGTGTCCTGATCGCCGTCATGCAAATCGAAGATATCTACACCAGAGACCTCGAACAGGAATGCAAAGCCCTGTACGACACCACTGATGAAAAGCACCCCGGGGTATATTTTCTGTCCAGCCACATCAACGATGTTTATCTCGGCGGCACACTGCAAGGCATACAAGCACCCATTCACCACGATTTCCAACGACGACGCGACACACCCCGGGAACTGAGTGCGCGCTTTAAGAAACTGGGCTGGAATCGCGTCATCGGATTCCAGACAAGACGCCCGTTACACCGCAGGGAAGTAAATCAAACCTTCAGAGCCGCGAGACTCGCAGAAGCCAACCTGCTCATACATCCGGCAGTGGGAGAACTCACCAGAGAAGATCTGTATCACTATGCACGCGTGCATTCGTATGAGCATGTGCTGAGAAAATATCCTGCCCAGACCACAGACCTCAGCCTGGCGCCACTATTCCCCCGTCATGCGGGTGTGCTGGACGTGCTGCTGCATGCGATATTGCAAAAGAACAGCGGTTGCACCCACTTTATGATCGATGAAAGCTATCTGAACGCCGACACACCGGGCGCTTATGTATGCGAAGAAGTGGAACAGGATATCAAGGAAAACTATGAATCCAGACTGGGTATTGAACTCATCTGCAATGAAAAGATGGTGTATTCACCCGACCGCGGCGGTTACATCCCGATAGATGAATTGAAGCCGGGGGAACAACCGCAGGTCATCTCCGATCAGGATTTAAGGAATCGACTCAACCAGGGACTGGACGTACCGGATTGGTATTCCTTTCCGGAAGTGATCGAAGAGGTGCGCAAGGTAGTGAAACCACCGGAAGAGCGAGGCTTAACCCTGTTCTTCACCGGACTTTCCGGTTCCGGTAAATCCTCCGTCGCCAATGCGGTATTAGTAAGAATAATGGAACTGGGCGGCAGAGCCGTTACGCTTCTTGACGGCGACATTGTCAGACAAAACCTGTCCGCGGAACTCGGCTTCTCCAAGCAAGACCGTGACACCAATATCCGACGCATTGGCTACGTCGCCAGCGAAATCACCCGACACGGCGGCATGGCTATCTGCGCACCCATAGCACCTTACGCTGATACCCGAAGATTTGTGCGAGCCATGATCAGCAATGTGGGGGGGTTTGTCGAAGTATACCTTTCAACCAGCCTGGAAGAATGCGAAAGAAGAGACAGAAAAGGGCTCTACGCCAAAGCCAGAGCGGGGATCATTAAAGAATTCACCGGCATCAGCGACCCCTACGAAGTCCCTGAAAATCCCGAACTCGAACTGGACACAACCGGCATGAGCGTAGACCAGGCCGCCCAAAAAGTCATCCTGATCCTGGGAAAACTCGGTTACATAAAATAATACGATATTAAAGGGGACGTTACCCTTCAGTTTTCGGGGTCAGGTCTTGCCTTTTGCCTTTTTCAAAATCAGACTCACTTTGGAATAGAAATGGC
>JASJXV010000248.1 GCA_030123805.1 Gammaproteobacteria bacterium | reverse complement strand
ATGCCTCCGTCCCCTTTAAGAAATGCCTCCGTCCCCTTTAATTCCTTCAGCCCAATCACCATCCGGGTTATCATTACGCATCCTATTTTTTTGTATTTGAGAACCTGGCTATTTTGAACACAGAATTTTTTGGCAAATCCCTGTCAGGGCCATTTACTATACCTTCCGGCATCGTCTCAACTTCAGTTCCCATCATTGAGTATATTTTCAGATCGATACCCTGGATAGGTGTCGTGACGACGAAAAGTATTGGTTTAGAACCCAGGGTCGGCAATCGTGAACCGATAATGAGCCAATATGCACCCGGTTGTTTTGTCAATGCGGTGGGCCTGACAAATCCCGGCGCTGAGCGGTCCGCAGAATTGTTGCGTGACCTTGAAGTGCCGACTGACCGTTTTTTGCTTACTTCCATCTTTGGTGGCAACGTCGAAGAATTCGTTGCAGTTGCCCGCATCCTGGCGCCATTTTCCGATGGTCTGGAGCTCAATCTCTCCTGCCCTCATGCGCAAGGCTACGGGATGGATATGGGACAAGATGCTGAACTGGTTAAAGAGATCACACTCGCCGTAAAGGCGGCCGTTGACATACCCGTTATTCCCAAACTCACCCCGAATGCCACCAACCTGGTGGAAATTGCGATCGCTGCCGCGGCAGGCGGCGCTGACGGGATTTGTGCCATCAACACGGTGGGTCCTGGCTTATACACGTCTCACGGTCATCCCGTATTGACCAATACCTATGGTGGGTTATCAGGCAAAGGGGTATTGCCCATTGGTCTGAAGTGTGTCAAACAGATTTCTGAGGCTGTTGATCTGCCCATCATTGGCTGTGGCGGAATCAGTAGCGCCGAAGATGTACGGGCCTATCGGGACGCGGGTGCAAGCATATTCGGAGTGGGCTCAGCCTTGACCGGCCTGAACTCAGAGCAGATGAAGGACTATTTCGAACAACTCAGCGATGATCTGGAAAAGGATACCGATTACGCTGCGAAGCTGGTTCGATATGATGTCGATATGAGTTTTCGCCCCTATAGGCTGGTGGAAAATGAACGCATCACAGATGACATCTCCATTTTGAGCTTCGATAAAAATATCGATATACAGGCTGGCGAATTTATTTTCCTGTGGATACCCGGTTTGGGCGAGAAGCCATTTTCCGTTCTGGATGACGATCCGTTTACGCTTGTCGTTATCAACCTTGGCTTCTTCACTGACAAACTGGTCGGCCTTGAACCCGGAACAGAGGTATTCGTTCGCGGTCCTTATGGCATACCCGTGTCGCCGCCAGAAGATGCAAAGATAATGGCTGTGAGCGGCGGCACCGGACTGGCTGCTTTGTACCAGATAATGCGTGACTGCGGTAATGCCGAAATCTTTATGGGCGCGAGAACCAGACAGAGGCTCTACTACACCGATGCATGCCAGCAATGCAGTCAGGTGCATATTGCGACCGATGACGGTAGTCAGGGCTATCACGGTCTGGTCACAGAGATGCTAAGAGATCGCCTGGAAACCATGCCACCCGCGGAACTGGAAAATGTCTATTTCTACAACTGCGGACCAGAGCCCATGGTAATTGCCGCTGCCGACATTCAAAAAGAATTCTGCCCCAATGATCGAATCTTCAACGCTATCGACTATTACACCAAGTGCGGTGTAGGGATTTGTGGCGCCTGCAATTCCCCGGATGGACGGCGGTCGTGTGTGGATGGGCCCTTTTTGAAATTGGATGGTTAGAGCACACGTTGGTTTACGCCTGCGGCTAAACCAACCTACGGAGAGAATGTTGGTTTACGCCTGGGGCATACCAGAGGGAATGTGGTTT
>JASJXV010000056.1 GCA_030123805.1 Gammaproteobacteria bacterium | reverse complement strand
GATGATGATCTCGAGTCTCGTTTCTGAGTCGTTAGCCTCAGGAGCCAGGAGGAACGACAGGTCATCAATCAGACTGGCCGATGTTTGCTGGTGGTTCAGTTCATCGCCATAGGCATCCTGCAGGGCTCCGAGTTGCAGCGGTTCCGGAAGAACCGATAACGAATCCTTTACCGTCTGCTTATCCAGAGGCGAGGAGAGGAATGCAATCAGGGGTTGCAGATCAGGTGCGTTGTCCTCTAGCTGATCCTGATCGCTCGGATCCTGGTCTGAGAAGCCCGGCAAAAAATCCGCAGACAAAAGGATCCGCGGTTCCAGGCGTTCAAAGTGAAACGGCGATGGTACAGGATCGCTTTCAGACCGACTATTGTGCAGTCGTTCTAATACTCGAATCCAGGACATGGGTTGATCTCAAGGTGAATTGAAGCGCAGACAGGAAACTGAACATTAATCAGGGTAATGAAATTCATTGTCACAATTACGTTACCTCCCTGCCTGGCTCTGCCCTCGTGGCTACTGACGATTCTGCGTGCCCATGGCAACCATACTGATGTGTTGCCCCAATCTCCCCTGGAACTCACTTAACTTGTCGTTTTCGTTCGATGAATATTGAAGATCCACCCACCAGAAATCGACCATTTTTGTTCTTGCAAAGACCTCGGTTTCATAACCAAGTTCCGATAATCTGATTTTCCTGCGCATGGCACTGCCGTGCTTTGCATAAACACCTGCAGATACCCTATCCTTATAATCACCCACCCGCACTTGCATTACATCGGAGATGCCATGCTGTCGCATGCCATCGACCCGGGTGCGGGCCGCTTCAACAGTTGAAAAAACCGGACTGACCACAATGTAGTCCATGGTTTCTTCAGCAGCTTCGCTGCGAACCTGGTATCTAACATCTTGTTCCCGCAACAACTCAGTTATGCGGTTCAATTCACTCTTGGAACGGATAGGACCTATCCTGTAAGCCTGATCTATGATCGCGATGGCAATGTCCTCACCAATCTCAGCTGGTGACCACTCAAAGCCAGAATCAGTCGATGGATTGTCTTCCTGCTCAGCGGATGTTCGGTACAATCGGATCGGGTGAAATTCATTGCCGGAGTTGGGGGCGTCAACACCCCCCACGTCTGTATTATCCACCTTGGGACCTACCGTAGGAGCTGCCGCAGTTGCAATCAGCAATTCCGAAGTATCTGCCGGTTCCCTTTGTGCGCCAGCCCCTGGCTCCCGGGGCATCGCTGCAATCAGTTGATCTGCTGAGCCCTGCATAACCGGTTCCGGTTCGCCATATGCATCGGGCAACCGGTCCCTCGCCTGATCTTGGGGAATGTCCGGTTCCGAACCAATGGGCACCTGGTCGGGTTGAGGCGCCTGGTCCCGAGGGCTCGAGGCCTTATGCTGTGGCGGTGGCGTCGTTATTGCAGTCACGGAACCCGGAATAAAGCGTAAATCGCACTTCAGACCCGCGGGTAATTCATACCCCGGATTGGGCATCTCCAGTCGCACGCCAAAGGTACCGCTACCGGCATCACCCATTCGATCAACCACGGTAACTCGAGCCGGTCTCGTTTCAGCGGTCAGGGTCTCTGGATGAACCTCTGCAGCCATACCCACCGGAATTTTACCAAACAGTTCGATGGGAACTATGGCCTCGACATTCAGGGGATCCAGTTGGGCGATTCTAAGGATCGGCTGATCTTCGACATATTCCCCAGGCAATTTAAACTTCTCAAGGATAAAGCCATCAATGGGTGACTTAATGATCTTCTGTTTAAGTTGTTCCTCGGCACGTTCCAGTTCGAGGTTACGGATTTTCTTCAGGTCATGGGCCTGTTGGAGCTTCCAGGACGAGAGTTCCGCTTCGCGATCTGCCTCGTCCTTGTTGTCATCCGATACAACCTTGTTAGCATACAGGGAGTGAATTCGTGCCTTGCGTCGCTCATCAAAATCGAGGTTGACTTGCCAGACATTGATCTCTGGCTCAACCTGGGCACGAGCCCTGGCCAGGGCTACGGTTGCCCGCTCAACACCTGCCGCGAGCTCAGCAACTACCTGACCTCTGGTGACGAAGTCGCTGCGCTCTACCAGTATACGCTCGATCACACCGGGTACCGCACTGGCCAGGTCGACAATCTGATAGGGGCTGATAATGCAATCGACAGCCGGAAATTCGTCCGCTGACGTGCTCAAAGGGTAGGCACAAAACAACAATAACCACACGGCCTGGGGTCGTCTCGATCGTTTCCATGTTCTGTACACAGAATGCACCTCGTAGATTCTCCACGTAACTGAGCTTCTGCCTAAACACACTCTTCCCGCCTTGCAGGCGGCAAACCGTGAGGAATTTCCTTCCCAGGCTGCCAGAGACCGACTTGCCGATATTTTTATACCAGCCTATCACTTAACGGCCTGGCGCTCTCGGTACTGACGACCAACGGTCGAATCGAAGGTTCAAGCGGAGACCCAATGGTGTAGATTATAGGAAGATCCACCTATTTTCAACAACTTAGAACACAACCCTCAGAAACCAAATCGCTTTAACAGTTGTCCGCGAAGGAAATCGAAAGTCCGATCGGCAAGCGGCTCCCGGAAATGGACAAATCGCACCACCAGGCTGCGCCCAAGATAGTCACCCCGGGGTCGAACGGGCAGACCAATATCGAGTTGGAAGACGGGATCCATGGCCGTCAGGCCAGTCGGGTCGCGAGCATCCACCGGGATACGACCACCGCCCTGGCTACCGAACATCCGGGATGGCAGTTGTTTGATGGCTAGCGGCACCGCTTGCAGCAACTCGCCTCGCAGCACTCGGGAGGGCTCGCTGGCTAATCTGACCTCAATATAACGGGTATTGCGTCTGATCTGGTCGAGTTGCTCCTGGGTGATCACCACGCGGGCCTCAACACGCGACAAATCAAGGACATAGCCCAACACATCCCCCTTCGCCACGTAGCGGCCGGTCGGATCTGAAGGCTGATGGGTTGTAAACCGACCGGACGTGACGCTGATAACCTCCAGCTCATTATTTTGTCGTTGTAATTCATCGAATTCAGCCTGTAGCGCCTGCCGTTCGATCTTAAGGATAGCAGCCTGCAAGCGATCCGCATTCAGCGCGTGGTTGTACCTTGCCTTTAGCTCAAGTTGTTTGGCCTCAATAATCCTGATTCGCGCACTGATCTCATGGTTTTCCAGGTGAAACAGTGTTTCGCCCGGTTTGACCCATTGCCCATTTTCCACCATGACCTGTCGAACAAAGCCGTCAACGCCAGCCCGTACACGGGCATCCTTGGGTATGACAACCATACCCTGCGCGTAACTGCTGTATTCAAAGGGTTTTACGAATAACAACCCTGTGACCACTCCTCCAAATACCAGGAAGAGCACAGCAGCACGTAGCATCACTCCCTGTCGAATGACTTCCGGTACCAGCCGATAGATGCTTCTGGCGAACGGCAGCAGGATCTGCATAAACACAAACCAAAGGGCCAGAAGAATGCCAAAGATAAAAAACTGACCAGCCACCAGCATCGCAATAACCAAACTGATGAAGAGCCGGTAAGTCCCGGCCAGGAGTCCATAGATGAATAGCCAACCCCGTTCCCCCGGGGCGGTTACAGGTGATCTTGCATCGCCAAGACCAATCAGGTAGCGACGAAATAAATAGCCCAGATACTGGGTTGATCTGGTACCCAGATTCGGTATCTCCAGGAGGTCGGCAAGCACGTAGTAGCCATCAAATCGCAGCAGGGGATTGCCGTTAAACAGCAGGGTGGATACGCCACCGATGAAGACGACATTGAAACAGAGATCACGAAGCAGGCCCGGACTCAATTCCGTCCAGAGCACCATGGCCGTGGCTGCAAGAAATAACTCGACCATGATCCCCGCTGCACCCACCAGCATGCGCCGATGTTTCTGGTAGAAGGCATTGCTTGCAGAGGCATCGACGTAAGGCACCGGAACAAATACCAGCAGCATGATTCCCATCTCGTGGGTTTCTCCTCCCCAGATTTTAATTGCAAAGCCATGCCCAAGCTCATGAAGCCCTTTGACCAATGGGTAGAGCAGGAGCAGTGTCAGTAAATTCTGAGGATCCATGAATCTCGCATCCCAGTGGACCATCAACGCTGGCCACGCCAGCACTGCCAGCGACACAGCCCAACCGATGCACAGCAACCAGATCAGGAAGGCTGGTTTGGAGAAGAAAGGACGAACCAATGGCGCCAGCCGCGTCAAGAATTGATCCGGATCTATGAGTGGAAACGGGATGGCCAGGGGGCGCATCAATATCTGTGCCCATCTGCCTGGCGTGTGATTTGCGGCCGACGGTATCTCATTCGCATCGAAAAGCCCGCCCTCCAGCAGATTGGCTGCATGCAGTGAGGCGAACAATCGCATCACCTCGACTTGCAGGGACGCGCTCTCATCCTGATCGGTTAAAGCTTGTTGGAGCGCATCTGCAACTGTCCTCTGACCATCCAGCAGCATCAGAAACCGGTGCGCTTCGTCGGTACATCTAAAATGCTGACCGCTCAACGGATCAGTTAGCATGTACCAGGTTACGCCACGGTATTGGTGTTGATTTATTTCAATACCTGATTTCAGAGCAGGGGTCAGAGGCGCAAGCTGCTGCCAGGCAGCTTGATCGGTATCAAGCCTGTCCGCCGGATTCATGGTAACCAGGCCCACATTTTCATTCTCACCCAATCCGCCACCCTGTGTGTCCAGATCCACAGGTAATTTCTGTCGTCAATGTAGATCTTGCCAATTCCCTGCATCCCAGGGCGAAGATCGACGACATCAGATTCAAGGCTTGCTTCGGTTCGATAAGTGATCGCAACATCATCCTGCTGGTGTAGTATTGCGACTTTTTGTACCACAAATGAAATCTTACGCTGGGGAAACGCGGCCAGCGTTAAAATTCCGGTCTGACCCTGGTGCACATACACTATGTCCTGTTCATCAACATTGAGAATGAGCCGATACTCGTCGAGCGGGGCTATTTCAAACAGCAACTGACCTCTCTCTAGTGGAATGCCCAGCAAGCGACTCAGATCTCCGGATATGATTATCCCATCCAGCGGCGAAACCAATTTGACCCTCTGTAGCTGGCTCGCAATGAGTTCAAGTTGCGCATCCGCTTGCGCTACCTGCGACTGGGAAATGCGCGCCGCAGAATGATCCAGGGCGGCAAGAGCGCTACGGTATTGTTTGTTATACTCGTCTCTCTGCCCAAGCCAGCGCAGTTGCTCCAGCCGCAATTCCGTATCATCCAATTCCGCGATCAGGTCGTCCTTCTCTACCAGATCACCTGCTCTTGCGCTTGCCGATGCCACATAGCCGTCGAAGGGAGCGACGATCGCCAGCTGCACTCGCCCTTCAAGAACTGCTGCCGCAGACACCCGGAATTCACCCGGCACCAGCGCGATGAATAAACAGGTCGCCAGCACACCTATGGTCAACAATTTCAACCGGATCGCACCCGCACCCAGATATTGCCCTGCCAGCGAACCCAACTGACGCTTCAGCCTCGCCAGGAACCCCAGTTCCAGTTGCTGTTGTAGCACCAACAACTTTCCCAACAGATCGAGTAACGACTGGTCAATACCCGGGTTGTCGGTAGAAAATGCCTTCTGGTTTCGTTCCAGCACCAGGACACCGATGATCTCATCGCCATCGACCATCGGTATGGAACAAATGTAGTCTGCACCTTGTGCTTGAGCCAGGTGCCAATGAGCGTTAACGGCTCCAACATCCTCGGACTGATCTCTCCTGTAGATTACCAGAGATCCCAATTCCCGCGTCTCTGCCATGACCGCTTCGATGTTGTGGGTCAGCGCGGTTCTTGGATCAAAGCCGGGAGTATTCGATATACCCTTCAACCTGATTTCTGCGCCCTCCAACAATCCGAGACTCGCCCGCTGGCACTCCAGCTTCCTGGCTATTTCAGTGGCAACCGCGTTGGCTGATGTTCGAATCTGACTGGAGTGTAAACAGGCTTGCAGCACACTGATATCGGCATGTCGGGGTACAGTGTCACTATCTTGTTGCAATAGGACGAGTTGCAACCAGGACTGCCCCCATTCGAGCAGTTGCACAATGACATCCTGCTGCCTGGGTGAGGCAAGCATTGAAAGGGAGACCGTGCCAATTACCTCATCCTTTGTGTGCAGCGGATAAGCCACCAGAATCTCGGCACGATCCCGGGTCCGAGGGGTCTGCTGCTGGACATTAAAAACCGGCGACTTTCGACTGGTTGCCAGTTTCGCAGCGATGCACAAATCACCGGAATCAAATGCTGCATCCGGCCAACTTACGCTGGGTGTCAGATCGCCAGGGGTTTCAAAATCGCATACGATGACTGCACGCTGCACTTCGGGTAACATCCGGCAGAGATTAGTCAGCCAGGCTTCCAGAACTGCTTTCCTGTTTGAATCCATCTTGGTCCTCAGGTGTTTAAAGATCTGGATAATGGATTTACATACAGCACCGTTTCACTCATGGAAAAAAATTTCGAACAGGCCGACAATCTTAAACTTGCCGGCCTCGCGACTAACAAAAGCGCTGATCCGCATATTGTTGTTAACTTGCGACGCTCGCTACCTCATTAATAAATCGATCAAGCAAATCAATTTTCTCCGGCCCGGCACCTATCAGTTCACCCAGAGTAAAATCAGGAACAATCAGTTCTTTGACACCGGCTTCCTGATAAGCTGCCACAATGTCCCGCAGTTCATTGACATTGCCGATTATCGCGGGCATCGGCAAAGGCGTTTCTTTCATCCTTTTTAGGAAGGCTTCATCATCGCTGAGATACAGGAGCGCCACCGCACAGCGTTCTATTTCTGCCGGATCCCTGTCCACAGTTTCACAGTGCTGATCCAGAATTTTCATCTTGTGTTTGAGCGTTGCGACGTCTCCCCAAACATTCCATTCATCTGCATATTTGGCGGTAATCTTCAGCGTGACCTTTTCACCACCACCGCCGATCATGAGCGGTATTTTTTCCTGTTTCGGTTTTGGTACCAAAGGCGCCTTTTTTAACGTATAGAATTCACCTGCAAAATCGAAATAATCCTGTTCAAAAAGCCCCTTTAAGATTTGGCATGCCTCATCCAGCATTCTTAATCGACTGGGAATTGTGCCATATTCAATCCCGTAGGCTTCATGTTCGTTGTGCTGCCAGCCTGAACCAATTCCCAGCACCACCCTGCCATCGCTCAGGTGATCGAGTGTAGCAACCATATTGGCCAACACCGCGGGGTGACGATAGGTATTCCCGGTAACAAGAGTACCTAAACGGACTCTGGGTACATCTCTTGCCAATGCTGCCATTGTGATCCAGGCTTCATGCACCGGTGTCAAAACATTTGACCCATCGGGCAGAAAATGATCTGCTAACCAGATGCCATCCCATCCGGTTGCTTCAATATGCTGCCCTAATTTTTTCTGATCCTCATAAGTGCTTCCCGGGTTTGGCCAAAAGCCGAATCTCATAATCATTTTCTCCATGCATTATCCAGCTGAATCTAATAGCTAAACAGAAAGCTACAGCGATATCCAGTAGGTCGGTGATTGTTTAAACCAGTTTAAACCAATCGACAGGTTCCTGGCCGTTGGCAACCAGGTATTCATTGCATTGCCTAAAGTGATTATTACCAAAGAAACCGCGGTGGGCGGACAACGGAGATGGATGGGGTGATTGCAGTACCAGATGCTTGCGGGTGTCGATCACGCTGCCCTTCTTCTGGGCATAGCTTCCCCAGAGCATAAATACCAACGATTCTTTTCTTTCGCTCAGCATCAACACAACTTGATCAGTGAAGGTTTCCCAACCTCTACCCTGGTGTGAAGCGGCGCGGGCTCGTTCAACTGTTAACACTGCATTGAGGAGCAATATTCCCTGCTCTGCCCAACCTGTCAGATTGCCATGGGGATATTTGATATCCCGCTCGGGGTATTCGTCACTGATCTCCTTGAAGATATTCTGTAGTGATGGCGGTAATTGCATGCCTTGTTGCACTGAGAAACAAAGTCCATGAGCTTGTCCGGGACCATGATAGGGGTCCTGCCCCAGAATCACCACTTTCACCTGATCGAAAGGCGTTGTATCCAGGGCATTGAAGTACTCGTTCCCTTTTGGGTAGATGACTTTACCGTTTTTCTTTTCTGCCACCAGAAACTGCCGGAGCTCTGCCATGTACGGTTTTTCAAATTCAGGCGCCAGGACCTCCAGCCATTGAGGTTCCAGTTTCACGTGTCCTGATTCGGCCATCCGATGCTCCGATAAGGGTTATGTGTGCTATTGAGCTTTGGGGCGCATATGGGGAAAGAGTACAACATCTCTGATAGAGGCACTATCCGTCAATAACATCACCAGTCGATCGATCCCCAATCCCTGGCCTGCTGTGGGCGGCATTCCGTATTCGAGAGCAGTAATGTAATCGTCATCATAGTGCATGGCTTCTTTATCACCCGCTTCCCTGGCCTTCACCTGTTCCAGAAAACGTTGCGCCTGATCTTCGGGATCGTTTAACTCGGAGAAGCCATTGGCAATTTCCTTACCCATGATGAACAACTCAAATCTGTCGGTGACAAATTCATTATCATCATTGCGCCTTGCCAGAGGTGAAACTTCGGTCGGATGTTGAGTAATAAAAGTCGGTTGTTGGATATGGTCTTCGACGCAGGCTTCAAATATCTCCATATGTAACTTACCCAGTCCCCAATCCGTGTGAACATCCACACCCCGCTGATCCGCTATGATCGATGCGTTTTCAACATCGGCAAGGTCTGCAGCAGAAATCTCGGGATTGTATTTGAGGATAGCTTCCACTAGCGTGAATCGCTGAAATGGTTTGGAAACGTCGATGTCCACCCCGTCGTAGGTGAATACCTGGGTTCCAAGCACATCCGCCACTACCTGTCTCATCAGATCTTCACTCAGATCCATCAGATTATGATAATCCGCATAGGCCATATAAAACTCAAGCATGGTGAATTCAGGACTGTGTTTGGCCGACATGCCTTCGTTACGGAAATTGCGATTTATCTCAAATACACGATCAAAACCGCCCACTACCAGCCGCTTGAGATTGAGTTCCGGTGCAACCCGAAGATACATATTCACGCTAAGGGCATTGTAGTAGGTGACAAACGGTTCCGCGGCAGCGCCGCCAGGAATTGCCTGCATCATGGGTGTTTCGACTTCCATGAAGTCAAGATCCAAGAAGTAACGCCGAATCCGATCAACAATTTTTGAACGCTTGATAAAGACCTCTCTGGATTCTTTGCTCATGATGAGATCCAGATAACGCTGCCTGTATCGGGTTTCCATATCTACCAGACCCTTATGCTTTTCAGGCAGGGGTCGCAGGGATTTGGTTAGCAACCGTATACTGCTGAGTTGAACTGACAGCTCACCCTTGTTGGTCTTCATCAGCGTGCCAACAGCACCGATGATGTCACCAATATCCCACTTCCTGAAATCATCATAGACTTCCTTGCCCAGATCATTTTGTCTGATATAGAGCTGAATTCGACCAGTGGTATCTTGCAGTGTCAGGAAGCTGGCTTTACCCATAATTCGACGCAATACCACTCGACCGGCAACACTGACGGTAAGACCCGCTGCGGCTAATTCTTCCTTACTTTTCTCACCATATTCGGCATGCAGAGCGTCTGCCTTTGAATCCGGACGGAAATCATTGGGAAATGCCTGTCCGGCTTTCCTGATGGCGGATAATTTGGCCCTGCGCTGGGCTATTATCTCGTTTTCGTCTGTCTCTTGATCTAACTCATTATCTGAGGGGCACATCTGTTCTACCTGCTGTTGACTCTTTCCACCTTTGAACTTGATCAGCGTCTGCTTTCATTATTCTTCTAGTATTAGCTACTATCAACCTGGGCAAGCAAAAACTTACAAACCTTTTTTCAAACTGGCTTCAATAAACTGATCCAGATCACCATCCAGTACCGCTCCGGTGTTGGACGTCTCCACACCTGTGCGCAAGTCCTTGATCCTGGCCGCGTCCAGTACGTACGATCGGATCTGGCTACCCCAGCTTATTTCCAGTTTGTTGTCCTCAACTTCCTGGGCTGCCTCCCTGCGTTTCTGTTCTTCCAGTTCATACAGCTTTGCCTTGAGCTGTTTGATTGCCATGTCCCTGTTCTTGTGCTGGGAGCGCTGATTCTGGCACTGGACCGCTATACCAGTCGGTATATGGGTCAAGCGTACCGCCGAATCCGTCTTGTTAACGTGCTGACCCCCTGCCCCACTGGCCCGGTAGGTGTCTACCCGGATTTCCGACATATCCAGTTCAATCTCGATATCATCGTCCAGTTCAGGCGATACAAACACTGAAGCGAAAGAAGTATGGCGCCGATTACCCGAATCGAAAGGTGATTTCCTTACCAGTCTGTGCACGCCAGTTTCGGTGCGCAGCCAACCGAAAGCATAGTCACCCTGAAACTGAATAACGGCACCCTTGATTCCCGCTACGTCACCGGCGGTCACCTCAATCAGGTCGGTTTTGAAGCCCTTGCGTTCCCCCCAGCGCAGGTACATTCGCAGCAACATCTCAGCCCAGTCCTGGGCTTCTGTGCCGCCGGAACCGGCCTGGATATCCAGATAGGCGTTATTGGCGTCCATAGCTCCGGAAAACATACGCCTGAATTCAAGGGCTTCGAGGCGACCAGCCAACTCCTTCAGATCTGATTTTGCTTCCTCTACAATCGATTCATCGTCCTCTTCAGCGGCCAGTTCAATCAGCTCACCGGTATCTTGCAATCCGGTTTCCAATTCTTCGATGGTATTAACCACATTTTTCAGGGATGATCGTTCTTTACCTAATTTTTGGGCGTATTCCGGATTATTCCAGATGCTGTTGTCAGCCAGCTCAAGCTCTACCTCTTCCAGGCGATCTTTCTTTGCATCACAGTCAAAGATACCCCCTGAGAACGCGGGTACGTTCTTTCAGATCTTTTATCGTGGTGAGATAGGGATTTATTTCCAGCATGTTTAACTCTTGTATCAGCTATCAGCGCACTCTGAACGGGTAGCAAGGCGAGCAGCGCATTTTACTCTATCCAGTTCTTGCCACAAGAGCAATTCGGTCTTTGCGTGATTAGATTTCAGCAGTCGTTTATGCGCATGCAGACACCATCATTAAAGGGAAATGACGGAACCCCATATTGCCGCATTTCGATAGGTGTTATTTCAGTAGCGGATGATCTTCGGCAAGCTGTTTGGATATCCACAGTGCCAATTTATGTTTCATCATCGGCTCACTCTCCCGATCCGGAGGAACGGGTTGAATGAGCTTATCGTGAACCAGCAATCGATAGATGAATTCCACTTTCGCCCTGGATGAGTCGGTTTTCTCGAACTCGGCAGCGCCGCGTTTTTCAGCATAGATCATGCCGACACGAAGTGCTTCTTTTAGTAGCGGGGTTTCATTCCTGATTTTCTTCATTTTGTATCAAGACCGATTTCGGTGTCAGCCGACGAGTCACATCATGCCCGTTCCAGGCACTTCTGCATCTGCTCCGCAATCCAATCCGGTAATCGACGCGATTTGTTTTCTGCCATGATCACTCCGGGTGTTTTTTTTCCTGCTGACCATGACTTTAACACGGGGAGACTGAAAGTCACCATCCGAGGGGACTGCACCAGGCAACTGGCCGAGATGTCGGACCACGAGAACAGAGGTCAAGGATACCTGAGTTCAAACGGCCGGTTCCATATTACTCACGATAAATTGCAATGACTCTCGTCCCCTGTATTCATTGACGCTAATCTGATACGCAATTCTTACCCGACGGTGATCCTGAAGTCGATCAAGATTGAAGCAGATGCCGTCGATAAGGTCATGAGAGTCCTGGGGCCTGAATCTTAATTTCAGGTGTTTCTCACCGACTATGCGCTGCTCAACAATATCAAATACACCATCGAACAGCGGTTCCGGAAATCCCTGGCCCCAGGGGCCGGCTGCCTCCAGAAGTTTTGCAAATTCCAGATTGAGCTCCTCTGGACCAAGCTCACCATCGCTATAGATAACTCCGAGCAGATCATCTGTGTTCAGGACCTTTCGGACCTCGGCATCGAATGCCTTTTGAAATGCTTCGTACTTATCCTGGGACAGGGTAAGCCCGGCGGCCATCGCATGGCCCCCGAATTTGTGCAACATTCCGGGATACATTGCGTCGATATTGGCAAGAGCGTCTCTGATATGAAAACCCGTCACCGATCTGGCAGAACCTTTGAGTGGACTGCCAGGATCTTCACTTTCCCTTGCAAACGCTATCACCGGTCGATATACCTGGTCCTTGATACGGGAAGCCAGTATGCCGATAACCCCTTGATGCCAGTTCGCATCATACATGCACAACCCGAATGGCAGGTCTTCCTGCCTCTTTACCATTACGGAAAGATCCTTTTCAGCCTCATGCTTCATCTTATCTTCTATGTCTCTTCTTTCAGTATTGAGATTGCTCAATTGTTCCGCCAACTCTCGCGCCAAATTTGGATCGTTAGTGACAAGACACTCAATTCCCAACGACATATCTTTAAGCCGCCCCGCCGCGTTGAGCCGTGGTCCGATGAAAAAACCAAGATCTGTTGACTTCAAACGTTCGGCTACCCGATTAGATACCTGAATCAGAGCCAGAATCCCGGGCCGTGTTTGTCCGCCGCGAATACGCTTGATACCTTCATGCACCAGTATTCGATTGTTGTAGTCAAGTGATACGACATCTGCCACGGTACCCAGAGCGACGAGATCCAGATAGTCTGACATGCGTGGTTCCTGAATCTTCTGTTGCAGAAACCAACCCTGATCTCTCAGCACCTTTCGGGTGGCTGATAGCAGGTAAAAAGCCACCCCAACACCGGCAATGGATTTGCTCGGAAAATTGCAACCGCTTTGATTGGGATTCAAAATAACATCGGCATCGGGAAGCAGGTCCGGTGCAAGATGGTGGTCCGTGATCAAGACTTTAATACCATTTTGTCGAGCCAGGTCCACACCATCCACGCTGGAGATACCATTATCCACAGTGATTAAGAGATCGGGATCTTCCACCAGCGCAACGCGAACAATTTCCGCGGTCAAGCCATATCCGAAGTCAAAACGATTGGGTACTAAATAGTCCACGCTCGATGCTCCCATCGCCCGCAGCACCAATAGCATCAGTGCACAGCTCGTGGCGCCATCCGCATCGAAGTCGGCGACTATCAGTATCTTGTTGCTTCGGGTTACGGCTTCGGCCAGTAGCCTCGAAGCAGTGTCGATATTCTTGAAGGAGTCTGGTGGCAAGAGATTCTTTAGAGACAGATCCAGTTCGTTAGCACTGGATATGCCGCGGCAACAATATATGTGATGCAGGACCGATGGCAAGTCGCTCGCAAACTCGGTTTCAGTCCTCCGGCGAGTAACTTGTCTGTTCATCCATGATCACCCTCCAGCGCCTCTACACGAATACGTGTAACCTCGCCATTAATATCGTCCAGGGCTTCAATTTCAGCAATGGCCTTATTCAGAGAAGCTTCCACAATCCGATTGGTGATGATAACGATGGGTACGTGGGCTTTAGTCAGACCGTTAAGGAATTCACTGGCTTCTTTCTGAATCAACGCCTCGATACTGATCAAATTATTGCTCAATATAGTCGAAATGCTGGCCATGACCCCTGTTTTATCCAACACCTCCACACGTAAATAGTAAGCACAACGGACTTTCTCTATAGGCAGTACATCCTGATCCAGAATACTCTCCGCCTGGAACCCAAGGTAGGGAGTTCGTTTCTCGGGAGCACTATCCATGTGACGTACAACATCGATGATATCTGCCACGACGGCTGAAGCAGTGGGCTTCGAACCGGCACCTGCCCCATAGTACATGGTATTTCCAGCGGCATCGCTGTGTACCAGTACGGCATTCATTGCGCCATTGACATTGGCCAACATATCCTTTGCAGGAATCAACGTCGGATGCACACGTAATTCAATACCGTCCTCGGTCAATCTGGATATCCCCAGGTGCTTGATTCGGTACCCCAGTTCGGAGGCATAGCTGATATCCTGTTGGGTGATCTTTGCTATCCCCTCAGTATATACGCTGTCAAAATTGATAGGCACGCCAAAAGCTATGGATGAAAGAATCGACAGCTTGTGGGCGGCATCAATACCTTCGATGTCGAATGCAGGATCCGCTTCCGCGTAGCCCAACCTCTGGGCTTCCGCCAGCACATCATCAAAATCCCGGTGTTTTTCTTCCATCTCGGTAAGGATAAAGTTGGATGTGCCATTAATAATACCGGCAAGCCAGGTGATTCGATCAGCAGCCAGTCCCTCCCGGATAGCTTTCACTACCGGTATGGCACCGGCGATCGCGGCTTCAAAGCAAACCATAATTCCCCTTTGTTGGGCTGCTGCGAATATTTCATCACCATGCGTGGCAATCAGTGCCTTGTTCGCGGTGACCAGGTGTTTACCCTGTGCAATCGCTGCCAAAACCAATTGACGCGCCAGATCGGTACCACCAATAAGCTCTACAACAATATCAACGTCAGGATTATTGACGACATCAAAGACATCCCGGGTAACCTTCACGTGTGAAAGATCACACGCAGGATTGTCAATGAGACATGCTACCTGCACTATCTTGATGTCCACTGCTGTCCTGCGAACGATTTCCTTTTGGCCTTCAGCCAGCAGATTAAAGGTGCCGCCGCCGACTGTACCCAACCCGCATAATCCTATGCCGATACTTTTCTCACCCTTGGCCAATACTCTTCCCCCGTAAAGTTTGTCGTCGATTAGCTTTGCTTGATTACTTGTAAATGATCACGAAACATCTTCTTGATGCCTCTGGTAGCCTGGCGCGTCCGATGTTCATTTTCGATTAGAGCGAAGCGCACATGATCGTCACCATACTCGCCGAATCCTATACCGGGAGAGACGGCCACCCTGGCTTCCAGCAGCAGTTTCTTGGAAAACTCCAGTGAGCCCATCTCCACAAATGGCTCTGGAATCCTGGCCCACACGAACATCGTTGCCCTGGGCGGTTCAACCGGCCATCCGGCGGCGTTCAGACCTTCACAAAGAATGTTGCGTCGATTGCAATAGGTACTGATTATTTCATCTACGCAGGATTGATCACTTTCCAGAGCGGTAATAGCGGCCACCTGAATCGGCGTAAAGGGACCGTAATCCAGGTAGGATTTGATTCTTGCCAACGCCCCCACAAGGGTGGGATTACCGCAACAGAAACCGATTCGCCAACCGGGCATGTTGTAGGTCTTGGATAGGCTATAAAACTCGACTGCAATATCCTTGGCCCCTTTCACCTGCAGAATAGAAGGCGCCGTATAGCCATCAAATACGATCTCGGCATAGGCAAGATCCTGGATGACCCAGATATCATGCTCTTTAGCGATATCCACCACCTTCTCAAAGAAATCCAGTTCAACACATTGGGTGGATGGATTACCGGGGAAACTAATGACCAACACTTTGGGGTGGGGCCAGCTGTTTCTAATTGCTGCCTCCAGTTCCGAGAAGAAATCCACATCAGGTGTCAGTGGAACATGCTTCACATCAGCATCCGCTATGATAAATCCATAGGGATGCACCGGATAGGAAGGGTTGGGTACCAGAACGCCATCACCTGGTCCCAGAATGGCTAACGCGAGATGAGCGATGCCCTCTTTTGATCCCAGCGTAACTATTGCTTCGGTTTCAGGATCCAACTCGACGTCATACTTCCTCGCATACCAGTCACAGATAGCCTTACGTAAACGAGGTATTCCCTTCGATTGTGAATAGCGGTGTGTGTCTCCCCGCTGCACTGTCTCTATCAGTTTCTGCACGATATGCTCAGGGGTTGGCTGATCGGGATTTCCCATACCGAAATCGATGATGTCCTCCCCTCTCGCTCGTGCCTCCCGCTTCAGATCATCGGTGATGCTGAATATATAGGGTGGCAGTCGTTTAATTCGGTGGAATTCTTCCATGGACGCTCATTTGCTTGTCTATTTGAATAAGTTATTTGAAAAACTAGTTTGCATACATCAATTGAATAGCAACTGCCTGCACTTTGCGAGCAGTTCTTTTTTATGCGCCTTGCGGCTTAATGAATTCTAGTTGATACCAAGTCTGGCCGCTAGCGCAGTTGCAGGCATATATCCGGGAACTAACTGACCATCTTCAAAAATCAGGGCTGGTGTACCCGTTACGCCAAAGTCTTCACCGAGTCGATAGTGCCTGGCAACCGGGTTTGCGCAGGTCTTTTGCGGGATAGCCCTACCCAGTTTTGCTTGCGTCAGTGCAGAGTTCGGATCTTCAGCACACCAGGCAGATACCATCTTGTCGTAGGAAGCAGATGGCACACCGGCTCTGGGATAGGCAAGATAACGAATTGCGATACCAAGTTTATTCAGCTCGGGGACTTCCTGGTGAAGTTTTCTGCAATAGGAGCAATCAAAATCCGTGAACACCGTAACGGTCTTTTGGGGATTTTCCGGTGAGAAAATCAGCATTTCGGATTCATCAATGGCCGCCAGCAACTCCTTCCTTCTATCGTTGCGCTCAAACTCGGTCAGGTTTATCAGTTCGGACTCGGTGACCTGGTACAGATCGCCCGCAATGAAGAATATGCCGTCCTGCGTAATGTGCAGCACGTGCCCTCCGGCCAACCCCACTTCATACATCCCCTTGATGGGGCTGTCCGCGATCGTTTCTATCTGCATGTCCGGGCGCACTTTCAATAACCAGGACCTCACATCCTCCGGGCTTTTGGCGAGTACAACGCCGGATAGAAAGCTGCCAATGATCAATAGCAAAAATAATGCCTGCTTCATTCGTCTTCCCAACTGTTTTAACTATTCAATACGGAAACATCGGCGCACTTTGCACGATTCAACCAACAGATTCAATCTAATTCCGGGAATTATCAATGCTACGCCTTGCGCCTCTATATTTAGCGCTCAAACCACCTGCTAACATAGACCGTATGCTAAAGCACATTGTTGCATATCCGTCGTATATTTCCGCACATCCGTCTGACCGGTGGTAGTAGTCGCCGGATCAGCCATCCTGGACACAGTGATTTGAGCATATCGGCAGTATTAGCCCCGTGGATGATGTTCCCGATGCAGATCTTTCATCCGCTGGTTAGCAATATGGGTGTAAATTTGTGTGGTAGAAAGATCACTGTGGCCCAGCAGCAGCTGAACCACCCTTAAATCTGCGCCGTGATTGAGCAGATGTGTTGCGAACGCATGCCTTAAGGTATGGGGCGACAGTTTTCTGACTATGGCCGCTGTGCGTGCGTGCGCCTTTACTCGGTACCAAAACGCCTGGCGCGTCATGCCACCACCACGATTGCTGGGAAAGAGAATATCGCTGTGCAAGTTGTTTTTCAGCAAATCATTGCGCGCCTCTGTCATGAATCGCGTCACCCAGTCCATCGCTTCCTCTCCCATGGGCACCAGACGTTCCTTACGTCCTTTACCCATGACTCGAACCACTCCCTGGCGCAGATTCACCTCACTGATACGCAATTTGACCAGTTCGCTGACTCTCAGACCGCAGCCATAGAGCACCTCCAGCATGGTTCTGTCTCTTAACCCGATGGGCGTTTCTACATCCGGTGCTGCCAGCAGCTTCTCGACATCGAGCTCAGTCAAACTGTCGGGTAGTGGTCTGCCGAGTTTTGGATTCTCGACCCTTAGGGTTGGATCTTCAACGAGCTGATTTTCTCTCAATAAATAACGATACAGGCTGCGCAGGCATGACAGCATTCTAGCCGTGGATCGCGCCTTCAAACCCAAACCCAATCTGTGTGACAGATATTGGGTGATGTGCACACGGGAAACTTTCAACAGGCTCAGATTGTTCTTTCCCAGCCACTCCGAAAAGGTACTCAGGTCTCTTCTATAGGCGCTCAGGGTATTGTCAGAGAGTCCTTTCTCTAACCAAAGACTATCCAGGAACGTATCGATTATGGCTTGGTCAGAATCTCGCATGGCCACTCAACATTGATGCAATATGATCACCATAACCCGAACGGGTGCTTATGTGAATGAACAGCATGGTGCAGCGGCATTTGATGGTCGCTCCCGTATTTGGCGATCCAACTCATATGTGGCTATTTCCACTACTTCTCTTGTGAATATTTGCCAGCAAATAATTATTTTCGCTGCATAGGATGAACATTTGGTTCACTGTTTGATACGCAAGGCACAATTCTCTGATCAGGTATTCCCTGCTAATGCCGATCTATACGCATAATCCAGGCCATCTTGTAACCTATATACATGAAAATAATTATTTGGAGTATAAGTAAAATAAACCGCTTGTTTCTAGAGTTGGCGAAGTATGGTGACGGGAATTTAGAGGGCGTGACACACTGGACCTGTCTCCCTATTTTTTGTCGAATATAGAAACAGCCCCTTTGCAGCTTTTAGTCAAGTTGTTTGAGGGGGTTTTTGGTTAACCATCACGTAATTTGATCAAAATGAAGGGTTTCCACCTAAATATCTTGTCCACTCACACCAGTTGAAAATATTCCTTCGTACCGTGTTCCAGGTCACCCCGTAAGAAAAACCAATCGCATTGGTGGCGGTAAATATCTGTTCTGGCACAAACAGTTCCGGTGTTTCGCGATGGTAACGGCGGATCTGATCCACACCCAAAGCAATCGCCTCGTCCTTGTCTGCGTTCTTACACTCAATCACCAGTACAGGGATGCCATTGATAAGATACAACATCCTCGCGCGTGCCATAATGACCATTATGAAAGGCGAACTCCTCGGTGACTTCGAAAATATTATTCGATGGTGTGTCATAATCAATCAGAACCAGATCGAGTCCCCGGTTCTCCTCATGGTCGAAAAACTTTCCCCGGTTGCGTAAGTGATCAACGAATTCCCGGTTGCCGTAGATGTCAGTATGCAGATGTCGAAATTTCTCTAACAGTGCACCCTCAGCTTCGACATGGCGCGGATTGAATTCCCGAACCTTCGCATCGAGAAGCTCATCAAAATACAAACTCCCATTCCTTAACCGTTCCCCATTCTTAATTCCTAATTCTAAATTCTTAATCCCCCTACGGGTTTCCGCTTCCTCGCGAGACACAAACGACCAACCAATCTCATCTGCATATTCGAGAATACGCGCCTGAACGGTTTTGTGTTCACCCGGTTTAGGCATCCTCACTCCGCTCCTTTGGGTGGTGGCAAGTCATCGAGCGCGTCGACCACGGTCTGGCAGGCAGTCATCAGATCGGCGACGAGGCGCTCGTCCACATTCAGATCGCCCTCGTATTCGCCGAGATTGCGAATATCGTGACACTTGGCCAATAGGCGCCAGACTTCCGGCCCCAACTTCAGCGTATGCGGCAGCACCTGAAAAACAATGTAACGGTTGACCGGCCGGTAGCCATGCCAACGCAAGGCTGCAAGGCACAGCGCATGTG
>JASJXV010000247.1 GCA_030123805.1 Gammaproteobacteria bacterium | reverse complement strand
TGTGGCGATATGAGATTCCCGATCAATGTCGTAAATGATGTGTTTATAACTCATAAAAGTATCGTCACCACTCCGGATAATACCGGGTTATGTAAAGTTAAGTAGAGTAAGAATAAACCACACTTTCCCTCTGGTGGCAATCTAACGTTTACAGATCGAACGATGTTGCTACACTTGTTGGCAGCGGTAGTTCTACAACCGAGGAATTCCGGGAACAGGGTTTTTAATCTTTCTTTGCACAAGAGGAACACCAATGCAAAAGCACCCGCTCGTACAAATACTGGTAACAAGCTATTTAATCACAATAGCAGCAGTTCTGAGTGCCGAAACGGCTGATCCGCTAAAGCCCCTGAACCGCAAGACTTTTGCATTGAACGAAACCCTGGATGCCTACATCGCACGACCCACGGCCAAAGTGTATAAGAAGTTGACCCCCAGAGTGGTACAAAGAGGTGTCAGCAACTTCTTCAGTAATCTTGAAGATGTGAATATTCTGCTGAATAACCTGCTGCAGCTGAAAATTAAAGATGCAAGCAGTGACGCAGGTCGGATAGCCATCAACTCTACGCTTGGTCTTGCCGGTCTCTTTGACCCGGCTAGCACGTTTGGGCTTGCCAAACATAACGAAGACTGGGGGCAGACACTGGCGGTATGGCACGTGGGAGATGGCGCCTACCTGGTGCTGCCTATCCTGGGACCGAGTACCATGAGGGACGGTATTGGCCTTGCCCTTGATACGGTACTGTATCCAATACGATTCATTCATGACGTACCTGCCAGAAACTCCATATATCTGATGGATAAGGTCGTCGAGCGAGCTCAATTGCTGAGCCTGGAAACTTTGATTGTCGGGGACAGGTACACCTTCTTGCGTGATGCCTACCTGCAGCGTCGGATCTATCTGATCAATGACGGTGAGGTTGAAGACACGTTCGATGACGAATATTAGCCAGAATGATCTCGGAGGGGCTCCAATGTAGCGAGCTTTGTGGAAGCCCAGAGATATTGGTCTAATGGGTGAACTCAATCGCACACAGAGTCAGGTCATCTTCCAGCATTTCCCGTTGACTGAATTGCTTGATAGCCATTTCAACATCGTCAACCATGGCATGGGCGCCCTCTGCACTCGATCGAAGGGTCTGTTCCAGGCGGACCTGGCCGAACTCCTGATTTGCCGGGTTACGCGCTTCCAGCACCACATCGGTGTATATAAATAGAATATCGCCTTTTTGTATTTCGAATTTACTACTGTACCAGTGATGATCGCGTATCACGCCCACTGGAATGCCCTGGGCCTGGTTCAATTGAATAAGCTGGTCACCGCGCAACATATAGGGCATAGGGTGTCCCGCCACGCAGTACTTCAATAACCGGGTTGCAGGGTTATATTGAAAGCTGCACATTGTGACAAACTTTCCGCGATCTTTGCGGGTAAAGAAATGTTGATTGATGTACTCAATCACACGCTCTGCACCGACGCGTTCTTCCGGGCGAAAGGTACGCAGGATGGCATCCAGCATTGCCGCCTCTACGGTTGCACTTGGGCCGTGGCCGGAAACATCGGCGATAATCCCCGCAAAAATTTGCGGCTGGCCAGGATCCCCTTCCCCCCCCAGACTGGTCAATTCAAAATAGTCACCACTCGAGCCTTTATAGGGCAGAAACTTAAAGGCGACCTCAATCCCTCGCACATTGATTTCCGAGGGCAATAGCAGATTCTGTATTCTGGAAATTTCCCGCACTTCCTGATCAATCCAGCGTTGTGCCTGTGCCAATTCAGCCTGCTTCCTTAGCCGCACCAGACAGCTGTATGTCAGGTTGGCGATCAGCGA
>JASJXV010000167.1 GCA_030123805.1 Gammaproteobacteria bacterium | reverse complement strand
TCAATTTCACGTAACTATTGAAAACATTCCTCCATTAAATCAGAAAGTCATCATATATTCTGTTACGAAGAATGAGCCCACTATACTTTTCGCTAAAACTGTCCGGTTTAAGAGCAATAAAGTCCTCTATGACCCGTTCTTCAAAATCCAGAATATTCTGATCTATTCCGGTATACACGCCCGCTACATGAGAGCTCAGTTTTACATTATCCAGGCCGTCAAACTCGTTACATGCAAACGGCTCCTTCCGGAACACGTCCAGGTAGGCCTGGGCAGACGGTTTTTCTCGAAGCACAGCAATGAGGCTTTCCTGATCGATCAGATCTCCCCGCGCCCCATTTATCAACACGAAGTCATCTTTCAGTGACCGGAGAAAGTGGCTGGAGACAAATCCCTTTGAAGTGGGATTCAGGCTCATCAGCGGTATCACCACGTCAAAATCGGGAAGCTGCTGCTGTAGATCTTCAACTTCGATCTTCAAAAAGGGATCATGCACAACTATCTCCTTCACAACAGGCGACAGACTTTTATACACAATCTTGCCAATATGGCCAAATCCCAAGAGTAGGATTTTCAGCGAATCCATCGGTCTTCTATCCCACTGTCTACCCGCCTGCCAAAACTCAACATGAGGAGAAGGATTGTAGTGTGCAAACAACTGGGACAATACATAGGTTGCAACTGCCCCGGCTCGAATCGGGTTACCAACCACTATTTCAAAATCCAGGACTCGTGCGAGCCGCACGGGAATATTATCGTAACCGGAGTTGGCATGTATGATCAGAGAGATATGTTTTAGTTCCTCGTCAGATAACTGATCGAATCTTGTATGGGTGTTGCTCAGAAGGATATTCTGCGTGTCGGTATTTATGTGCTCCGCGTAGGATAAACCGGAAATTGACTCCAGCCGTTGTTTCTCCCAGTTTTTGAAATCCGCATGGTGGTAGGCAGACAAATCCAGACGGCAGGCATTGATCATATTGCTCAACGATTTCTCCTGCCAAAATTTAACTGCATGCTTCGATCCTGCTTGATGTCACCCGATTACGAATGGTTTATACCACGTCAGTTCTTTATAACCGAATGACCTGAATCAGGAGTATACTCAAATTATGCCCGCAATATTCGTTAACTGCAGGTGCTACAGCATTATATCCGCCCCGAGCAGGCTGTCCGAGGATAGCCTCCTTACTTGACTCGAATCATGGCGATTCGTCTGAATATCGGCTATAAACCACTATCTCTATCAACCTCTACCAACGCCCGAACCGGTATGCCAAATGCCATTGAAACCCGCTAAACCCGGCCTGTTACGCAGGCTGCCACCGCTACTGTTGCAACCGGTGCGATTTGTACCGCATTTTTTGCAAAAACTGGTAATAGAATATGGACTCAATCAGTTTTTCAAAGAGTCGATCGAGCAGCAAGAGCTGCATGTCCTGGAAGGTCGTCGGGTTCTTCTGGACATAACGGATCTAAAGCTCCGGTTAATGATAGGCGTAGAAAATGGCAGACCCGGACTAGTCAAGAATTTGCAGCTACCGGATGTGTCAATTCGCGGTAATCTTGAAGAGTTCATCCTGTTGGCCGCAAACAGAGAGGATCCCGATACGCAATTCTTCCAACGGCGAATCACGGTTGAGGGGGACACTGAACTGGGTCTGGAAGTCAAGAACCTGATCTACAGTCTGGACCCGGATCGACTACCCGCAGCCGTCAACCGATTGTTGAATCATCTGGGTTGGATGGTCGAGAAGACCAGAGCAGCGGGTTTATAGCATTCCGGGATTACCAAACCAGTAGCCATTACAGAAACTCTGACCCTCGTCCAGAAGTACTGTTTCACCATCTCTGGCACGATCAAATGCAGCGATCACAGATTTCATCTCATTGATCTCGGCGACCGGGCTTAGCCTGGTCACACCAACGCCCAATCCTGGCATACCAGCAACTTCCTCAACCAGATTAATCCGTTCTCCTGATTGGGTCTGAATGCCGTTTATATTGAAGAGTGTCTGTTCTTCCTGACTGCGCAGGGGTAGTCCGATCGGGTAATTCTGACACACATACTGGCAATCATCCTTGGGCAGGTTATGAGCCCTGGCGGTAAAACATCGTGCGGAGTATGCAAGCGGCAGATAGCCATAAACGAACACCTCTGCTTCCGGTTTAACCGCGGAATCCTCCATGATATCGATCAGTTCCTGTTTGCCCAGTTCAACGGGTAATACCCACCTGGTTAACTGTTTAGCGCAAAGAAAATCCAGTGTCTTGCCGTTATAGATATTGACGGATGGACCGGTCACAAAAGGCAGCTGGTGTTCATTGAGAATCTGAACGGCACTCATGTCATTTGCTTCAACGGTAAATTCACTATTCTCGCAGAGGTGTCGCACGCCTGTCAGCTCTGATTCCGATTCAAGCAATGTCAGGCTGGATAACACCACCTCTTTTCCATGTGCTGTGAGCTCTCGCGCCAGTTCGATCCAGTCATCCAGACTCATTGAGCGCCTTTTCGAACAAATTGTTTCGCCTAGATAGAAAATGTCTATAGGCGACTCAGCTAGCTCCCTGTAAAAGCTGCCGATATCCTCTTTAGACCAAAAATAGAGGATTGGTCCCAATGACAATCTCATACTAGTAGTCCATCACTGCCAGGGTCGGTGGTAGGCACCCAGGGTTGTTTGCCTGCCTTCAGAGAGTGCTGCCAACCGGTTCTGCCATTCGGCTTTTGGGGTAAACAATTCAGGATTATGCATGCAAAGATCAATTGCTTGCCGCCATACCCGGGTCACCTGCTCCACATATGCAGGACTTCGTTGACGTCCTTCAATCTTGATCGCTTTTATGCCCGAGAGGTACAGTTCCGGCAGCAGATCGAGTGTATTAAGACTGGTAGGCTCTTCCAGCGCATTATATGTATTGTCTTCTACTCTGAACCTGCCCTTACACAGAGTGGGATATCCGGCATTTTCATCTTCCTGAAAGCAATCAATCAAGACGTTATTGAGTCGTGACTGAAGCCCCGAAGGTGTATCGGTCCACCGCACCGCGGAAGCCGGTGAGCAGGCACCAAAATTGTTGGGCGATTGTCCTGTCACGTAGGATGAAAGCAAACATCTTCCCTCTGCCATAATGCACAAGCTACCGAAACCGAATACTTCCAGTTCTACCGGGCTCTTCTTAACCAGCCTCTTTACCTGGGTAAGTGACAGCACTCGCGGGAGTACAGCTCTTTGAATAGCAAAATTCTCATGGTAAAACGCCAGGGCTCTTTCATTGGTGGCGGAGCTTTGCACAGACAGATGCAACCTCAAGTCAGGATATTTATTCCGCGCATACTCCAGAACGCCAATATCCGCAACGATAAGCGCATCAACACCAGCGTCGGCCGCACTGGATACGGCAGTCTCCCAGCGTGACCATCCACGGGGTTGGGGGTAAGTATTTATGGCGAGGAAAATCTTGCATCCGCCCTTGTGTGCGAAATCAACGGCGTGTTTGATGTTGGCGGGTGTGAAATTTAAACCAGCGAAATGTCTGGCATTGGTATCATCCTTGAAGCCAATGTAAACGGCATCTGCACCCTGTTTCACTGCTTTTTTTAACGATGGCAAATTGCCAGCTGGACAGACCAGTTCCATAGCTGAACTTCCGGACAAGAAATCTGGGCGCACCTTACCACGCTGTAATTCAGCACGCTATCAAATTAATTCGCTTTTGATGGTTACGCCGATCAGGGAAGCATGACAGCGACAGTTTCAGGCACGCGCTCACCAGCTCTTCGCATTCTAACCTCAGTAACGCTACTGATCATAGCTGGAGAATAGGCCCTTCAGTACCAGTTCACCATAACTTATCATGCCGATGACATGATCTTTTTCGATAACCGGACAAACCGAGAGACCAAATTGATCAAACAGTCGCGCGCAATAGCGAACATCCAATTCAGGATCTATTCTCACTACAGGTTTCGACATAATCTCGTAAATATTCACCCGCTCTGGGGAACGATCACGTGCTAATACCTTCTTGGCAATATCTGCCAGCAAGACGATACCGAAGGCATCGTGTTCATTCCTTTTGTTAACAAGGATGACTGATACGCCTTCCTCTCGAAGCCTTCTGATGGCCTCCTGCACTGTCATCAATCCATCCACTGCAATGAATTGGGTATGCATTACGTCTCTCGCTGTAATAATTTTCTTCTGAGTCATAATTGATCCTCCAATTCACTGCTGAGTTTACTGATTTGATGTCTGACACCGATTGCATCCTCGACATCAATCTGAAAGGCAATTCCGGTACCCGGTTTTTCATCAAACTCGCCAACACGCTCTATTTCTTCGAGGATTTTTCGACTCATGTGTTCCTCTACCAGCAGTAATATCACGTCTCTCAGGGTATCCAGGGTCAGTCCCAGAAAGGTGCTTGAAGATTCTATGCCTTCACCGCGAGCATGACTTATAACCGTAGATCCGGTAGCACCAGCGTCCCTGGCGGCTTTCATCACCGCTTCTGTGTTGATATCTTCAACAAATACAATGATCATTTTAAAGTGCATATCGTTTCCTCCTCGCCTGCCACTCCAATATTCATTTTACACCGCCTTTTTTTCTTGCTGTTACCCACTCAGACAATTGTGCATAAAACAATACCGAGATAATGGGGAACAGGCACGCAAACGCGATCAAACCAAAACCATCAATGAGAGGATTTCGACCCGGAACGGCTTCAGCTAACCCCAACCCCAAGGCAGCCACCAGGGGTACAGTGACCGTTGACGTACTTACGCCACCCGAATCATAGGCAAGCGGTACTATCATTTTCGGCGCCAGAGATGTCTGGATAACCACGGCTAGGTAACCAGCTATGATGTAATAGTGAATTGGATCACCTACGACTATGCGGTAACTTCCCAGCGTTATTCCAACCGCGACCCCCAGCGCCACTGCAATGCGTAATCCCCAAACGCTGATGGCTCCTGCTGACACCTGGTTAGCCTTGATTGCCACTGCCATCAGGGAAGGTTCTGCAATAGTAGTGCTGAAACCGATCATAAACGCAAAGATATATACCCATCCATACTCTTTCCAATCAGGGGTTACAAGCTGACCCGCCAGATGTTGGGTTGTTTGTATACCGGAGATAAAGGCGGGATCTGTCAATTGTTGTGCCATTAACCTACCCAAAGGAAACAAGCACCACTCCAGCCCCAGGAGAAAAAGCGACAATCCAATCAACACATAGACAAATCCCGTCAACACACTTCCTATGTTATGCAGAGGTTTCCTGATCACTGCGAATTGAAATCCAAACAGGATCACTACAATGGGGAGAACATCTTTGATTGTTCCCAAAAAGACACTGATGATTTCAGCGATGACACTCATTGAATCAGCATCCCATACGCCATAACAAAAATTATAGGTGTCAGTGACGCAAATGCGATCAATCCAAACCCGTCCGCCAAAGGACTTCGACCGCGAATAGACGATGCAAGACCGACACCCAATGCGGTCACTAACGGCACCGTAATAGTGGATGTAGTTACGCCGCCGGAATCATAGGCAATGCCTATGATTTCGCTTGGTGCAAACATAGTCATTATGACTACCAGCACATAGCCTGCAGCAATCATCCAATGCATTGGCCAGTTTTTCAGAATTCTTACCACCCCGATCACCAGTGCCGTACCTACAGAAATAGCCACGGTATACCTCAGGCCATTGGCATAATTCTGCCGGGCTATTTCAGTATTCTCGATAACCTTGCCATTTGCCGCAGCCCGGGCTGCTTCATCAACGACCGCGATAAGTGCCGGTTCAGCTATGGTAGTGCCAAAACCGAGCGTAAATGCGAATACCAGGAGCCAGAACACACTGCCTTTTCTGGCAAGTGCATGGGCCATGGCTTCACCGATAGGGAACAGTCCCAGTTCCAACCCATAAATGAAGAAGGTTAAACCGAACACCACAAAAAGCACGCCAGCCAGCAATCGTTCGACGTCCGGTAATGGTTGCTGCAACACCAGCAGTTGGAAAAACAGGATTACGGCAACAATAGGTGCAAGGTCACGCATGCTGCCCAGCATGGACTGCATAAGCTTGCTAAAAAATGCAGATAACAAATTCGTCCCCCAAGAAGTGCTATTGTATCACTCTAAAGCGTGTCTGATCGTGTTCAAAAAAAGGGGACGGAGGGATTATTTTTTGATCAATCTGTATATACCAATTGATCAAAAAATAATCCCTCCGTCCCTAATGGCACTTACTTAAGCCTCTGGGATAGCCACTTCCCTTGG